>CABQHZ010000033.1 GCA_902464175.1 uncultured Collinsella sp.
ATCGGTGCAGTAGTGCTGGTTGGCGGCCTCCTTGATGACGATGCCGCCGTTGAGCGCAACCTGGTTGCGGGCGTCGCACTTCTCGGCGTGGTTGGGGTGCACGGCATGTGCATTGTCGCAGCTCACGAGCATCGAGGCGGCAAGTGCGCGATGGTACGACTCGTCGTCAAAGCCCAGCGATCCGTTGATGCGGCGCAGCGCGTCAGCCAAGAACGTCGACATGGCACCCTGCTTGGTCTCGGAGCCAACCTCCTCGTTATCGAAGCAGCAGAAGACCGAAACGTCGTGCGCGTTCTCGGCGCCCAAAAATGCCTGCAGCGAGGTGTAGGCGCAGGCCAGGTCGTCAAGCTTGGGCGTCGAGATAAACTCGTCGGCCCAGCCCCAAATACGCGCATCCTGTCGGTTGACCAAGAACAGGTCGCGGCCCAGAATCTGCTCAGGCTCAACATCCAGTTCGTCAGCGATCAGGGCATCGAAGTCACCCTGCTTGAGCTTGCCAGCACTGATGAGCGGGCACAGGTCGACGGATCGGTTGGGAGCAAAGCCCTCGTTGACGCCACGGTTCATATGGATGGCAAGGCTCGGGATAATAGCGACCTCGCGCTCGGTGGCAAGCAGGCGGCTCTCAATGCGGTCGCCCTCGCGCACCAGCACGCGGCCCGCCAGTGCCAGCGGACGATCGAACCAGGTGTAGTCGATCATGCCGCCATAGGCCTCGGTGTTCAGGCGCAGTGTCTCGCCTGCGCCATCGAGCTCGGGCACAGCCTTGACCTTAAACGTCGGCGAATCGCTGTGTGACGCCGCGAGCTGAAAATGATAGTCGCCGGCAACACCGTCCTCGCCCCACGTAGCGGCCAGGTCCTCGCCCACCTTAAAGGCGATAACGCTCGAGGTGTTGCGCTGTGTGTAATAACGCCCGCCCGGTTCGATATCCCATGCCGCGTTCTCGGGCAGGTAGGTAAAGCCCGCCTCGTCGAGCTCGGCCATAATGGTCGCCGCCGTATGGAACATGCTGGGGCATGCCTCGATAAAGTCGATAAGGTCGTTGGCGGCCTCGATATCGTCGGCCGTCACGCGCACGCGCTCGGGCGTTTCCTGATCCGTCATGCTCTCCCCTTTCGCTGGGCTGATGGTCCCCTCCAGCATACCCCCAACTGACCGGCCTGTCCGACAAATCGAACGCCAAACAAAGCCAGACGCTCCAAACAGAAAAGTCGATGCTCTTGCGTTACAGGCAAACGACAATTGAATTGACAAGTTAACCAGTGGTAATTTCTGGTATTTTTGTTTACTGCCTTTAACTTTTTGCGGTAAGCAACATGAGTTCTATGGCAGTTACCTATCATGTGCGAAGCACATGACCACTGTCCATCCGGGTGCAACAGGAAAGGAGAGCAGCACCCAACGACCGATCGATAGAAAAGAGGTTCTATGCACAACGATAACGCTGTGCTGCGCAAGCTCAACACTGTGGGCAGCAATGCCTGTCGAGGTGCGCTCATCGCCGCGATGACCGTCTCGATGATGCCTACCAGCGCTTTTGCCGCAGCAGCAACAACGGAGACCGGCTCCGAAGCTACCAACAACGCGCCGATCTCCGCCACCAGTGAGGAAACGAAGTCCCTCAGCTCCGAGTATAGCCTGAGTGCCGTCTCTGACGACGCCGCATCCTCCTCGACCAGCTACGATTTGACTAAAATCGCAGATGGTACGTATGAGGGCACGGCCACGGCCGACTCGAAGGACCCGCTCAATAAAGCTGGCGACGAATGGAACGCAGCTGATGGAAAGTATGACGTCAACGTCAGCGTAACCGTCAAGTCTGGCAAAATTGCCAAGGTCGAAGTCGCCGACTATAGTAGTTTGGGCGACGATGACTGGGACCGCATGGACAAGGCCGTTAACGGTTTTAGCAAAAAAGGCACGTCCTATAAGGGCATCGTCGAGCAAATCGAGACTGCCGGCAACACTACCTCAATCGATGCTGTTTCGACCGCCACGATCTCGTCCAACGCCATCAAGGCCGCCGTCGATAATGCCCTGCAAGCTGCCTATGACGAGCAGAATCCGTCGACCCCTGCGACCGACGAGTACACCTACGGCTACGCTGGCCTGACGTGGGCCGAGTATTGGGCGGGCGAAAACGTGCAGGCAGCAGGGTCTTCCGCTTCGTCGAGCGAGCTCGATTCCCGCAACGAGGCCGACAAGGGCGCTTTTGACGTGGTGACCCGTGCGACCTTTAACCACGGCCTGCATCGCGGCAGCTATCAGTGCACCGATGTGATTGAAACTGCCGAGGGCGTGAAGATTTACCCTTCGTACTATCCCAACAACAAGTCCTTTGTCGATGTCGATGGCAATGTCTTCTCCATCGACAGCAAGGCTAAGACCGTGACGGCAGCCGACGGCACGGTGTACACCATGACGGGCCATGAGGTCACGGGACTCAAGTACGTTCCCGTCAAAATCAAGACCAGCGACCTCGAGGCTTTTAAGGCGAGCCACAGCTTTGTCGCCAATGGCGAGACGCTCGCCGGCGGCTACACCGAAAATAACCTCCAGGCTTACTCCGGCCTGGTTGCGGACGTCGATGCCAACACCAACGGCATTAAGACCGTGACCAACAATAACGGAACCTTCAGCTTCTCGGCCGCCGCCACCACCGGCACCGACTCGGGTATCAAGGGTCAGGAGCTCAAGACCGCCACGGACATTAAACCCACGGTTAAGGACGCGAGCGGCTCCTACGGCGAGTTCCTGCGCGTAGACCTCAACGGCAACTATGGCGACCTGGGCGCCAATATGCAAAGCGTCACCTGGACCTATTACGGCGACGACGCGACCTACACCAACGCCCTTGCCAGCTACGGCACCAAGTTCGCGGCCGACAACTGGATGCACAAGTCCATGGGCATTCAGCTGGGCCTCACTAAATCCGAGCGCTGCCAGCTGCCCGAGGGCACCAACGGCACCGGCTACTGGAAGCTCACCGTCCACGCCTTGGGCTACAACGATTACACCTACACCTTCCAGGCGACCGATGACAACATCGTGGGCGCCAAGGAGCCAGTGACCGACGCCACCAAGGCCCAGCTGCAGGAGCTCTACGACAAGGCGACGTCCCTCGATAAGTCCAAGTACACCAAGGACTCCTGGACCGCCTCGTCCATCGAGACCGAAACTGCCGAGACCAAGGACCTGCTCGCCAAGAAAAACCTGGGCGAAGCCGAGGCCGCCGAGCAGATCACCCACCTGCAGGGCGCGCTCGACGCACTCGTGAGCCTGTATCCCCAGGCCGGTGACTACGTGCTCATGAACATCCCCTACGCCGATTTCTATGCCGCCGAGAGCAACAACGCCGGTACCGACATCGTGACCTCGGCTACGCTGCAGAAGACGCGCTCCAGCTTGGCGAGCGGTTCCTACCACGTCAATTCCGACGGTACGGATATCTCGGGCGCCACGTTTGCCGTCAAGGTGGGCGAAGGCGACATCGATTGGTCCAAGTTCACCCGCGTGACCGACAACAGCTCCGTTACGATCACCACCTCGATCAAGGGCAAGGAGTCCACGACGACCTACACGGGCAAGGACGCCCTGTTTGAGTCCGCGAACTACTCTTACTACGTGCTGCCCGCCGGCGAGGTTCCGACCAATTACAAGGAGCTCACCGCCGATTCCGAGGGCAACCTGAACTTTGGCGCTGTCGAGGGCAAGAAAGCCACCGAACTTGCAAACGTCACCGCCAACTTTAAGACCTCCAGCAAGTACGGCGACTACGAGATCGACTTTAAGAACCTGCGCGAGCAGATGGTCGACGCCGACGGCAACCAGGCGACCGTATACGGTGCCGTGGTCAATGCCGCCGATGCGGACGGCACCACCGAGGGCTATGGCATGCGCACCGTCGAGAACATCTGGAAGGGCAAGGAGATTGCCTGGAGCTGCGGCCTGGTCAACGAGTCTCACGGCAGCCCGCTGAGCTCGCAGTACTACAAGTCCATGATGGGCAAGACCATCAAGAGTGTGACGTTCTACACCTCTACGGGCACCTACACCGTTGCCATGGACCAGTACGTCCCCGTCAAGGATGCCGACGCCGCCATCAAGGCCGAGGATGCCTCGCTTGACGGCGCCAACGCCACCGTCATGGCCGATGTCACCCTGCCCGAGGGCTTCGACGCCGCCTATCAGATTGATGGCAAGGATGTCGAGCCGCTTGCCAGCAACGCGCGCAGCTCCGTGTCCGTCACGTTTGACGCCTCGGCTCTTAAGCCCGGCAGCCACACGCTGACCGCCATCGACAAGAAGGACAAGTTTGCCGATATCAGCACGAGCTTTACGGCAACCACCTCCAAGCTCGTTGCCAGCTTTGACGCCGCAAACCTTAAGCTCATCGCCGCCAACGATGCCACGGACGATGATCTTGCCAACTACCTCGCGAACATCTCCAAGGTCACTGTCAACGGTACCGAGTACAGCGCGCAGGGCCGCGGTGCGGTAAAGATCTTCAACGCCGACGGTTCGCTTAACCTGGCGGCCGCCAATCAGGATAAATCGCCGGTGTTCAATGCCAACGGCGACTACCAGATTGAGGTCGAGGCCACCGGCTACACCACCAACCTGCGCTTCACCTACACCAAGTCGGCCGACAAGACGGCGCTCAACGCCGCAATTGAGGCCGCTGCCAAGTTGAGCAACGACCAGGGCACCTACACCGCCGCATCTTGGGCTGCGTTCCAGGACGCGCTGAGCGCTGCCCAGGGCGTTAACGAAAGCCCCGCGGCTTCCGACGACGAGGTTGCCAACGCCCTCTCGACGCTCCAGAACGCTCAGGCCGCGCTCGCCAAGGCCGCAACGACCGACCAGAAGACCGACCTTAAGGTCGAGATTGGCCGTGCCGATGCGCTGAACGAGTCCGACTACACCGCCGACTCCTGGAAGGCATACCAGTCCGCGCTGGCTGCAGCCCAATCCGTGCTTTCGAAGGACGACGCCTCTGCTGCCGACGTCGAGGCGGCAACGACTGCGCTCAAGGCCGCCCGCGAGGCGCTCGCCAAGCCCAACCAGAGCTCCAAGGGCAACTCCACGAGCACCACGACGACCACGACGACGACCACCGATACCAAGAAGGCCAATGCATCCAAGAAGGACGCAAGCGGCCTCCCCGGCACTGGTGATACCCAGATCGCCACGGTCGGCATCTTCGCCGGTATCGGCGCCGCCATCGCGGCCGCCGGCGTCGCCATCCGCCGCCGCATGCAGCACTAGCGCCTAAAACGCGCGCCACGCGCTCGCAACGCAAGCGCCCGCAGCCCCAACCAGGGCTGCGGGCCTTTTCTCATACTCGACCACGGGAGACCACCCACAAATGGACAACTACCAACCCAAGCACTCAAAAGCCAAGGCGCTCGGCCACGGCCTCGCCACGGCAGGCTTCATCGTGCCCTCGATCGCCGTGGGCGCAACCGTAGCCCTCGTGGTGTCCCAGTACACCCCGCTCGTGGCCAAGACGGTCGCCGCCACGCCCGCGCAAGAGGCCGCAGGCGCCGACCTCAAGACCGTCGACACCTCCAACGTCCAGAAGGAGACGGCAACGCCGGCAACCGAATCGCTCGACCCCTCGGTCTATGGTATGGACGCCGCAAACCTCAAGGACGGCACCTATGAAGGCACAGGTACCGGCTTTAGGGGCAGTATCACCGTGCGCGTGACCATCGCGGGCGGCAAGATCGTGGCAATCGACATAGTGTCGTCTGCAGACGACCCAGCCTACTTTGGGCGTGCCCAGGCTCTCACCCAATCGGTGATTAGCGCTCAGTCGACGTCGGTCGACACTATCTCGGGTGCCACGTATTCATCAAAAGGCCTGCTCATGGCCATCAAAAACGCACTGGTCAAGGCATCGGGCGGGCTTGCCGAGGCTGTTGCCCCCGCCCCTGCGGCCGGCGGCTCCTCCAATAAGCCCCACCACACCATCGACCCCTTCACGCCCGCCGGCGGCTACGCAGACGGCGTCTACACCGACTCCGCCTGGGGCTACAGCGAGGACACGCCCGTCAGCGTGCGCGTGACCATCGCGGACGGCAAGATCGCCAACATAGAACTCGTGAACACGGGCGACACGCCCGAGTATTGGAGCCGCGCCTGGAACGCGCTCCCCGGGCTCGTCATGCAAAAGCAAAGCGTCAACGTCGATACCGTAACGGGCGCCACGTATTCGAGCGAGGGCATCCTGGGCGCCATCCAGGGCTGCCTTAAGCAGGCCGCAGCCGGCACAAAGGACCCCGAGCCCGCGCCCGGCCCCGACCCCGCGCCCAACCCGGACCCCTCGCCCGACACGCCAGACGAGGTCCACTACGCCGACGGCGACTTTACAGGCTACGCCCTCTGCAAAAACGAGGAGGACGACGAAGCCTTCAGCCCCTACTACGTCAAGCTCACCGTCACCGTTAAGGACGGCAAGGTTACCGGTATCCACGATATCGAGGGCGTGGGCGGCAAGCCCGACGAGAGCCTCTCCGACGCACTTGATCCCTTTGACGAGGATAACGAGCCCTACCTCGATAACGCCATCGACGGCCGCACCTTCCGCGGTACCGTCTACACCGGCATCCCCGAGCAGCTGCTCGCGGGCACCGAGGCTGGCAAGATCGACGTGGTGGCGCGCGCCACCTACTCCAGCCGCGCCATCGCCAACGCCTACGCCGACGCCCTCGCGCGCTCGGCCGCGGCCTATAAGGACGCAAACGACAGCAAGGGCGACAAGGCGGACGCTTCTGACAAGACAAACGCCCCCGATGAGACTGCGGCCAACACGACCGCCGCAAACGGGGCCACCGAGGAGGCTGGCGCCCATGCGTAACCCGTTTGCCCTCCTTGGGCGCCACCTCTGGCGCAACCGCAATTTCTATCTCAAAGCCGTCAACGCCGCGGCTGTCGTCGCCATCGTGGCGGGCTACAGCAGCTGGGCCGCCCAGGCGGCAGAGGCCGACGCCCGCACCCAGGCGGAGGCTGTCCAGGCCGAGCGCTCGCAGACGCGCGGCGCCTACGACACCGACGGCACCTTCGAGGGCAGCGCCCAGGGCTACGGCGGCACTGTCACCTGCCGCGTGACCATCGAGAACGGATACATCGAAAGCGTCGAGGTCACGGACCACGCCGGCGAGACCCCCGCCTACTTTGCGCAGGCCGAGGGCCTCACGCAGACCATCTGCGATGCCCAGGGAACCAACGTCGACACCGTCTCGGGTGCCACGTTCTCGAGTGCCGGCATCCTAAACGCCGTCAACGCGGCGCTTGAGCAGAGCAACGCCGGAGGTGCGCAGTAATGGCCAGGACTGCATCCACCAAGACCCGCGGCGCAAAGCGCCCCGCGGGAACCCTTGAGAGCCTGCGCAACGGCGCAAACGTCATCGCGCACCCCAAAAACAAGATGCAGGAGCGCCTGCGCCGACAGTACCTCCATCGCGGCGTGCGTTGGTGCGTACAGCTCGGCTTTCTCATCTGCTTCCCGGCCGCCTGGAACGCCGCCTTCAACGGCGTCAAGTACATCTTCACGCAGCTCGGGAGCCATGCACCCATCGAGCTCACCGGCTTTTTATCCCTGCTTTTGGCCCTCTTGGCCTTCACCTGCGTGTTCGGCCGTTTCTTCTGCGGCTTTGCCTGCGCCTTCGGTACGCTCGGCGATATCGTCTACGCGCTTGCAACCCCGCTGCGCTGGACACTCCGCCTTGAGGGCAAGGGCGCGCACCGGCTCCCCGCGGGCGTGCAGTACGCGCTCCAGCTCGTCAAGTACGCCGTCCTCGTGGGCATCTGCGCCCTCTGCGTGATGGGCATCTGGCCCCAGGTCTCGGGCGCGAGCCCCTGGGTCGCCTTCGCCGGCATCACCGCGCGCTCGCTCGAGGGCATCGCGCCCACGGCCTTTGCCGCACTTGGCGCGGTCATGGTTGGGATGGCCTTTGTCGAGCGTTTCTTCTGCCAGTTCCTCTGCCCCTTCGGCGCCATATTCTCGCTGCTGCCAGTGTTGCCGGTCTCGCTTTTCAACCGCCGCCGCGAAAGCTGTGCGCGCGGTTGCAACCGCTGCCAGGACAGCTGCCCGGTGCGCATCCACCCCGAGCGCGCCGACCTGCGATCGGGCGAGTGCATCGCCTGCGGGCGCTGCGCCGATGGCTGCCCCATGGCCAACGTGACGCTCGCCCGGCTCGACGGCTTTAAGCGCGATCAAGCAACCGACGATGCCAGCGAGCTCGCGCAGAGCAACACCCGCAAGCGCCCGCCCGCAGGGCCCGCCATTCTCGGGACCGAGGTTGCGCTCACGCTCGTCAAGGCTGCCATCCTCGCCGCGCTCTGCTACCTGCTCATGTAGGGCACGCGCACCCGCGGCCCGGCACCCCGTCAACACCGAGTCGTGCAGGCGCAGGCTCATCCGTAACGCCACCGACCAGAAAGCTCACCATGATCCAGACCCCCCACACCATCGACCGCCGCACGTTTATCGCCCTCGCAGGCGGGGCCCTCGTCTCTTGCGCCGGTGCACTTACCGGCTGCTCGGGCACGCAGGGCGACTCGGGCTCTGTAACCGCGTCCAAAGCGGGCTCCGCGGGCTCCGACAGCTCGCCCAAGGTGCAGAGCACGACGCTCTTTGTCTTCGACACTGTCGTGAATATCAGCGCCCAATGCAGCAAAAAGGTCATGGACGAGGTCGCCGACCGCTGCACCTACTTTGAGAACAAGTTCTCGCGCACCGCGGAGGGCTCGGATATCTGGAACATCAACAATGCAGGCGGCAAGCCCGTGGAAGTCGCGCACGAGACCGCCGAGGTCGTCGAGGCAGCCATCCGCTACGCCGAGGAGTCCGACGGGCTCTTTGACATCACCATCGGCGCCGTCTCGAGCCTCTGGGATTTTGACAACGAGGTCAAGCCCGCAGATGAGGACATCCAGGCGGCACTGCCCCATGTCGACTATCGCACCATCACGGTCGAAGGCAACACCGTCACGCTCGCCGATCCCGAGGCAAAGCTCGACCTAGGCGGCATTGCCAAAGGCTACATCACTGACGACCTCGTGGCGCTCTTTAAGAAGAGCGGCGTCAGAGATGCTTCCATCAGCCTGGGCGGCAACGTCTACGTGATGGGCAAGAGCTTTGACGGCGACGCCTGGAACGTGGGCGTGCAAGACCCCAACGGCGCGCAGGACGACGTGCTCGCCACCGTCAAGACGCGCAACCGCTCCCTTGTGACGAGCGGCCTCTATGAGCGCGGCTTTGAGCAGGACGGCACGTTCTACTACCACATCCTCGACCCCAAAACGGGCTACCCCGCCGCCACCGACCTCAAGAGCGCCTCGATTATGACCAAGAAATCCGTGCTTGGGGACGCCTACTCTACCATCCTGTTTTTGCTCGGCCACGACCGCGCCATGGAGCTCATCGAAAGCGATGAGCGCTTTGGGGGCGGCGTTTTAGTCGATATGGACGATCGCGCCACCAAGAGCGACGGCTCGACGTTCAAGATCTTGCAGGACTAGGAGCCATGATGGTCAAGCGCAAAGGTGCGCGCGATGGGCGCGACAACAAAAGACTCAACCTCATCCTGGTTTTGGCGATAGCGGCCGTCGCATGCGCCGGCTTGGTCGCCACGCGTCTGATGGGAGCAAACACGAACGCCGACACGGCCACAGTCGTTATCCGCGATGGAGAGCAAAACGTCTACGAGCTTCCTCTGAGCCAGAACACGACCAAGAGCGTTACGACCGACTTGGGAACCAACCTCATCGAAATCAAAGACGGCCGCGTGCACGTCGAGGAAGCAGACTGTCCCAACCAGGACTGCGTGCACCAGGGCTGGATCGACGCCGCCGGGCAACAAATTGTCTGCCTTCCGCATAAGCTCACCGTCGATATCGTCGACGAGGGTGCCGAAGCCACCTACGACGTGGTGGGGCGCTAGTCTATGCCCGCGGTCGATATCGAGCATACCCGCCGCCTGGCGCGCGTTTCGCTGCTGTGCGCCTGCGCGCTGGTGCTATCTTATCTAGAGACGATGATTCCACTGCCTGTTGCGGTGCCCGGCATTAAGCTGGGCCTTGCCAACGTGGCCGTGGTCGTTGCGCTCTATACACTCGATGTGAAAAGTGCCGGCGCCGTCGCGCTCGTCAAGGTTTTGGCATCGGGCTTTTTGTTCGGCTCGCCTATGATGCTTGCCTATAGCCTAGGCGGCACGGTCCTCGCCTTTATCGGCATGGTCGCCCTTGCTGCCGTGCCGGGTGTTGGCTTGGTGCCCGTGAGCATGCTTGCCGCCGTGCTGCACAATGTAGGCCAGCTGGGCGTTGCCGCCATGGCGCTGCAGACCCCGGCAGTCTTTATCAATCTGGGCGTTCTGGGCGTCGCCGCCTGCGTCACCGGCGGCATTACGGGCGCGGTGGCAGAAGGTGCGCTCGCCGGTATTGAGCAAGCCGATGACACACGTCCCTCCGTCGATTGCGCTGCACTTGCCGCCAATATCGTGGCAGGAGAGCGCATCGCCTTTGTCGGCACCAACGGCAGTGGCAAAAGCACCTGTGCACTCGAGCTTGCGGGGCTGCTCAAAGACGTGAACGGGCACGCTATGTGCGTGCAGGGCACCGTAGGCCTTGCTTTTCAGGATCCCGATAACCAGATCGTCGCTCCAGTCGTGCGAGACGACATCGCCTTTGGACTCGAAAACCGCGGTGTCCCCCGCGACGAAATGCGTTCAGAAGTCTTGCAGGCACTCAACGAGCTTGGCATTGTCGAGCTTGAGCAACGCGATGTCGCCACGCTCTCGGGCGGCCAAAAACAACGCGTGGCGGCGTCGGGATTGGTTGCGCTCACCCCTTCGCTCATGATTTTTGACGAGACGACCGCCATGCTCGACGAGACCGCCCGCGAGGCCGTCAATGATCTCATCGATCATCTTTGCCAGCGCGATGTTGCCGTGATCCAGATCACGCAGTTGCTCGACGAGGTCGCGCGCGCCGACCGAGTCGCCGTCTTCGAGGCGGGCGCCATCGCATACCTGGGTACCGTGCAAGATCTTGCCGACCAGCGCGATCTGCTCATTCGATGCGGCCTGGAGGAACTGTGTCGTTAACCTGCTCAAACATAACCGTCCGCTATCCCGAAGCAGACGCCTGTACCCTATCTCGTGTTTCGTTGGAAATTAGGCCCGGCAGCGTGATCGGTATCGCAGGCACCTCTGGCTCCGGCAAGTCAACGCTGCTGCGTGCCCTTGCCGGAGCGCTTGCCGTGCAGGCGGGGTCTGTCGTGGCGGACGGCACCGCGCTTGGCACACACCCCACGGCGGATGAACTTCGTACGTACCGCAAAACCGTGGCACTCGTGCAGCAACGCCCCGAGCAGCAGTTTTTTGCCGCCACGGTCTTTGACGAGGTGGCGTTTGGCCCCCGCAATCTTGGACTGGACGAAGCCGAGGTCAAGCGACGCGTTGGCACATCGCTCGCCAGCGTCGGGTTTGATCTCGCCGCTATCGGCGGCACAAGCCCCTTTGCCCATTCTGGCGGAGAGCAGCGCCGTATCGCCGTTGCCGATATGCTTGCACTCGAGACACCGTATTTGCTGCTCGACGAGCCCAGCGCTGGACTCGATCCCCGCGCCCACCGGCTGCTGCTCGAGCGCTTGGCTCAACTCGCACGCCACGGCCGCGGCATTGTAATCGCCACGCACGATTCGCGTGTGCTGAGCATCTGCGACAAGGCCTTTCGGCTGCAGGACGGCATGCTGCTGCCGCAAAGTTCCGAGGGCATCCAGGTGACATCCGTTGGCGTGACGGCCGCACGTCCCGTGGAAACCGGACATACTCCGCCAGCGTCCAAGGCGGTCTCGTTTGGCATCTTTCGTCCGGGGTCAAGCCTCGTTCACCTGCTGCACCCCGCCACCAAGCTTGTATTCTGCATGCTCTTTATGATTGCCGGCTTTATCGCCCAGCAGCCCGGCGCCCTTGCCGCCGTCGCGCTCACCGCATTCGCCTCGCTCGCCGCAAGCGGCAGCTCGATGCGTCAGGCACTTCGTGCCCTCAGGCCATTTCGCTGGCTTATGGGGTTTGTCCTGGTCTTCAACGCACTCTTTACGGCATCGGGGACTCTGCTGCTGCAGGCGGGACCCGTGCAGATCACCTCGGGAGGTCTGCTCTTTGGCGCGCTCTGCGTGCTGCGTTTTGCCCTCATTATGCTGGGAACGTCGACGCTCATGGCGACCACCTCCCCCACCGCACTCGCCGATGGCGCCGCGGCGCTTCTGAGGCCCCTCGCCCGTTTTGGCCTGCGCACCGACGATGCCACCGTCGCCATACAGCTCACGCTTCGTTTTGTCCCCGTGCTTATCGAAGAGTTCAATCGTATCAAGGCCGCTCAGGAAGCGCGCTTGGCGCGCTTTGACAGTCCCTCGCCCCTGCAGCGTGCACGTGCTTTTATTCCCGTCATCACGCCCTTGTTTAGCAACGCGCTGCGGCGCTCTGACACGCTCGCGCTCGCCATGGTCAACCGCGAATACGGAGCGCACCCGGCTGTCAGCAGAACCTGCCTGCGCAGCTATCGCTTTGACCGGGCAGACCTTGCTGTTCTGGCGCTCGGATGCTGCATCGTTGCGATTGCGCTGCTCTAGGGCTCGGTATGCCATGCCACTCGCCGGAATGCGGCATATGGTCTGTATGACATTTGCGATAATGCCTATAGCATCGCTTTGAGAGGAGTCCTCATGAAGCCACGTATCATTGCCATCACCTGCGGTGTTGCAGGAACCGCCGTCGGCCTTGCCGCTGCCGCCGGCATCGTTTACCGCAAGCAAATCAAGTCCGCCGCGTCGCTCAAACGCTTGACCGGCTACGCGGATGGCTATGACCTGTACGCAATCGACATTGCCTACGACTACGATCTTGATCGCATCATCGCCGCTGGCGTGCGCGACGACCAGGCCTACATCGATGCCGTGGTGGCGCAGGTGCTGCCCGGTGTGCCGGCACATGTCCAGGCGCCCCAGTTTGCCTGCAGCGCTTTTGTCGCTGTAGATGCCGAACGCCGCGTGCGCACCGGTCGCAATTACGACTTTAAGGACGACACCTCGGCGCTGCTGGTGCGCAATCACCCACGCGGCGGCTATGCCTCCATCGGATTTGCCGCCCTCAACAACCTGGGCGATAACACTCCGCTTGACTCCGTCGCCGGACGCGTCGCCGCACTCATGGGCCCGTTTGCCCAGCTCGACGGTGTTAACGAATGCGGCGTGTCCGTTGCCGTACTCACCCTGGATTCCAAGCCCTGTGACCAGGACACGCAACGCCCCGTCATCAATACCTCGCTCGCCATCCGTCTGGTGCTCGACCGTGCCGCCACCACGCAAGAAGCTGTCGACCTGCTTTCCGCCTACGACATGCACGCCATGGCAGGACGCGATTACCACTTCTTTATAAACGACGCCGCCGGTGACGCGCGCGTAGTAGAGTGGGATCCGCGCGATCCGGACCGCGCTTTCAAAGCGACTCCTGTAACCCAGGTTACGAACTTCTACGCCTGCTATGGCGACGAAGTGCTGCCTAACCAAAAGAATGGCGAGCTAGGCCATGGTAAAGAGCGCGCCGCCGCAATCGCCGATGTCCTCGACGCCCATACCGGCGTCCAAGACGAGGCAGTCGCTTGGAAGGCCCTACGCGCTGCAGCGCAAGAGCCCAATCCGGAAGACATCACCAGCAACACGCAGTGGTCGGTCGTCTTTGACAACACCGAGCCTGCTGCCGCCATCACGCTGCGCCGCCACTGGGGCGACATCGACGCATTCGCACTGTAAGGAGCCAGGCCCGTCGACCTTACGCTCGCCTGACGTTGCTTACATTTCCATACGCTTGAGCTAACACGTTTTACCCCCGTATCAACAGTGTGCGGGGGTAAACTTATGCGCATGTTATAACTTGCCCGGAAGGATTCATCATGCTTAGGATCGGTCTTCTTACCAGTGGCGGCGACTGCCAAGCGCTCAACGCCACCATGCGCGGCATTGTCAAAACGCTTATGACCAATAGCGAAGAGCCTATTGAGATCTATGGTTTTGAGGACGGCTACCAGGGCCTTATCTACAGCAGGTTCCGCGTCATGACGCCCGCCGATTTTAGCGGCATCCTCACCCGCGGCGGCACCATCCTGGGCACGAGCCGCACGCCGTTCAAGCGCCTGGACATTCCCGAGGCCGACGGCGTCGAGAAGGTGCCCGCAATGGTCCACACCTATCATAAGCTGCAGCTCGACTGCCTGTTTATGCTGGGCGGTAACGGCTCCACCAAGACCGCCAACCGCCTGCGCGAAGAGGGCCTCAACGTTATCGCCCTGCCCAAGACCATCGATAACGACACCTGGGGCACCGAGCTGACGTTTGGCTTTACGAGCGCCATCGACGTCGCCACCAAGTGCATCGACGACATCCACACCACTGCCTCGAGTCACGGCCGCGTGTTTGTCATCGAGATCATGGGCCACAAGGTCGGTTGGATTCCGCTGTATGCCGGCGTCGCGGGCGGCGCGGACGTCATCCTGATTCCCGAGATCCCCTACGACATGGACAACGTCATCAAGACCATCGAGCATCGCATGGAGACCGGCAGCCGCTTTACCATCGTAGCCGTCGCCGAGGGCGCTATCTCCAAGGAGGACGCGGCGCTGTCCAAGAAGGAGTACAAGAAGAAGCTTGCCGAGCGCACGAGCCCGTCGATCGTGTACGACATCGCCAAGGAGATCGAGGCCAAGACTGGTCGCGAGACCCGCGTCGCCATCCCCGGCCACACGCAGCGCGGCGGCCAACCCGACGCCCAGGACCGCATCTTTGCGACCCAGTGCGGCGTCGAGGCAGCACTGGGATGCCTGCGCGGCGAGTTTGGCTACATGATTGCCCTGCGTGACGGCAAGATGTGCCACATGCCGCTCGAGGAGGTCGCCGGCAAGCTCAAGTTTGTCGACCCCCAGAGCGACCTGGTGCGCGAGGCCAAGGCGTTGGGCATCAGCTTCGGCGACGAATAACCTCGGCTGGAACCGCCCCCATCGGAGACCCCAAGGCTTACCTCCCAAATCGTCCTCGGACATGTCAGGACCCCGCCGTGCGCTTCGCGCGGCGGGGTCCTTCCGTCCTGCGGAAAGATTTGGGAGGTAAGCCCTGGGGTCTCCTGCGGTAACTGGGGAGGCCGAGGCTATTCGTCTTCTTGCTGCGGGTGCCTGGGGTAGAGTGCGGCGTGCATTTTTGGGAATATTCAGCATTCGGGGGCGCTTGCATACTGGATTTTGGGCGAAAGGCAGGCGCAATGGGCCGCATCCTGTAGAAAAACGAGCGGCTCTTGAGGCGTTGGGGTTCAGAATCAGGACTTTAAGCGCTGTATTATGCGCCCGCTCCCGCACCCGCGGACTCCGGGACGCTGAAAACTCCGGAATTTGCACGCCGCCCCCTGGGGTACCTGTGGGCAAAAAGCAACCGACCCGCCGAAATATGCAATCGGCGGGGCAATTTATGCAAAAAGGCGGTTGTGGTTGCGCATGTCGCTCAGCGTTCTTACCGGCAGATGCAGCGCCGCGCGTAGCTCTTAATATCTTCGGTAAAACCCTCAAGGTCATCGAGCGTAATCACGTTATCGGAAAGCAAGTTGGCTATCTCATAACGCATAGTGCTGCGGCGAATATCGTTTACCAGCACTCCTGAGGACAGCTTGTCCCTATTGATGCGCTCCTCTAACGCCCAAAATCTACTGGACGCTTCGCTGTCGCCGTTTAGCATCTCGATGTACTGGCCGATGAGCATTTCCATATAGCTTTCTTGCCATTTTGGGAGCAGCTCCTTGAACAGCCTCCAGTCTTTTTCGGCTACCTCGCCCATATTTCCTCCGTTCGCCAAACGGGCTTAGCAATTTGATATTTATTCTATTCGGTTTTTCGCTCGCAGCCGTGAATGAGGGGGTCCTCGGTATTCGAGCTTGAGCTTGGATGAGCCGTGTGCCACAAAATGGGTCTATCTACTACGTTTACTGCCACACACTCGACCGTGGCGAAGATCGCAAAATAAAAACAGCAGGTAGAAGGCTTGCTGATTTTCAAAATAAGCGGGTATGGTCGACCCCGTCGAGTTCATCGTAGTAGATGGGCCCTTTTCGTGCGCGCGGTGAGTTAAATGCCAATTCCTGTGCCGGAATTGCCCGGTCCATTCGTAAGCTGTGGTGAAATGGGGCTGCTGGACGCTCCGAGGTTCTCAAACGGTCCGTATTTCACCGCAACTTTGAAGGGGTGAGCGGCGTTGGCTGGGTGATGCTGACGGCCAGAACGGCTTAAGCTTGCTTGCGGTGTTTCCATTGCTTTCGGCACCAGCGCATGAGTGCTTTTACAACTGGGATGGTGATGAGAATGACCCATGCAGGATGAGGCTGTCCCAAGCAGAACCACATATAGAGGAACCAAGCAATGGCGGCTGCCGGGTAGATGGCGTCGATAAGCTTGGATAGATGACGTCGGTCGATAAAGTCACCAAGCGCGTAGTAGACGGGAATCAAAAAGACGAGGAAGAGCCCCATAGCCCACGTGCCGTAGATAATGCCGAGCGCCAGATATGCAAGGGCGACAAGTGCAGGAAAGGGGAACTTGTTCCACGCGCGACCGAACTTGGTATGGAAATGCTTGCCATGATGGTCGAGTTTGTCGTGCGCCTCCTTCCAGCTCGCAAACGTCTCGCCGTCGATGGTGACGGTGCCGTCGGCATTGGTATGCACGCTGTGCCCATCGTCCTCAAGCGTATCGACATGTATGCCACCCGGCCCAACATGGACCTCTTCGCCCTTGCGCTCGTTAGCCACATGGATACCATTCCAGCCAACATGGATCTCTTCACCCTTATCGGGATCAATAACGTGGATGCCGCGCGCGAGAGAAATATCGACAAATGGCTTATCGCCGCAATCAGCGTAATCAGCAGAAGCCTCGGTTTCTACGGCCTCGTCCGAATTATCCGCGTCGGGGCGGCTGTCCACCGAGTCGTCGGCATCGTGAGCCGCCTCCCCATATAGCAGCTCATCCAGCGACACGCCATACAGCGCGGCGAGTGCAATAAGGTTGTCGGTATCGGGCGAAGATTCGCTGCACTCCCATTTACTGACAGCCTGGCGGCTTACGCCCAGCCGAGCGGCAAGTGCCTCCTGAGAAAGCCCAGCAGCTTTGCGGCGATCGACGAGGCGCTGTGCCATCGCAAGATCCATGGTGGTTCCTTTCG
>CABQHZ010000034.1 GCA_902464175.1 uncultured Collinsella sp.
TCATAAGCTCGCACCAAGCCAGGTCAAAGCGGTACTGCATGTACGCCTGAAGCTCGGCCTCGTCGTGGAAACGTTTGTCGTCGATCAGATGCTCGTTATAGCGCGCGACATCCGCCGGCCAATCGTGGCGCGACTCGCCTTCAAAGTACTTCTTAACGGCAATGTAGACGCAGTACTTCTCGAGCCAATCGGCATTGCGATGTTTAAACGCGGTGTAGAGCGGGTCGGCATCCTCGCCACCGCGGGACTTCCATGTGGCAAAATCGGCAGCAAGCTCCTCATGGCTCTCGGGAAGCAGGTCAATGTTGCCCGCAAAGGCCGAAGGACCAGCGTAGGGGGAGCGGAAGAAGTCAGTGGGGTTGACGGGCAGAACCTGCCAATAGCGCATGCCCATAGCGGCCAGATGGTCGATAAAGCGACGCGTGGGCGCGCCGATCGTGCCGGGCTTGCCGTCGTCGGTCGGCACCGAGGTGATATGGCACACGACGCCCGCGCCGTGATCGAGCGGCTCCTGCAGGCGCTGCTCGGCGTGGTGATAGATAATCGACGAACCCAGCGGGTACAGATCGAGCGTGACCGTACCGTTGTGGATCACGTACTCGTGGCCACTAATGACGTCGCTTGCACATTCGCCGAGCGCCGGAATCGTCACGCGGTGCGAATTGCGCAGGCTGCGGTTGATGATAACGGTCGCGGACTCGCCGTCCTTGCCCGTGCGGTTGTAGGCCAGCACCTCGTCATTGAGTGCGAATGCCTTGATCTCGCCGTCGGTCATAAACGGCAGTGCGCGGCGCACGGCCGAGGCGTTCTTGACGATCGCGAGCGTGTCGAAGTCGTGCAGGTCTTCCTTGGTCGGCAGGGTGCGACGGTTGCCCGGGTCGGTAAGGCCCTCCAGGCCGTACTCGTCGCCATAGTAGATCGAAGGCACGCCGGGGAAGGTCATCTGCATGAGCGTCGCGAGCCAAAAGCGGCTCTTGGCCAGGCCCATCGCGCCTTCGTCCAGACGCCATTTGCTGCGCTCGCACTCGGGCAGCTGCGACTCGTCGGGGCCGCCGCCAAGAACCGAAATAATGCGCGGACGGTCGTGGCTCGAGAGCAGATTGAGCGCGCAGGACAATGCCTCGCTCGGGTAGTTCTCACGCAGGGTCTCGATATCCTCGGCCGCCTGGTAGGCATTCTTGTAGCCCATCAAAAAGCCGATGACCATGTCGCGGAAGGGATAGTCCATAGCAGAATCGAGCTCGGAGCCCTGCAGGTAGCGGCGCAAATGGCCGTAACTGACCTTGTTGGAGGCGTCTTCCCAAACTTCGCCGAGCAGCAGTGCGTCAGGCTTTTCGGCAAGTACTGCCTTCTTGATCTCGGCCAGGAAGTCGTCAGAAAGCTCGTCGGCCACATCCAGACGCCAGCCGTGAGCACCGGCGCGCAGCCACTTGCGGATGATGCCGTCCTTGCTCAGAATTCTGTCGCGCACCAGCTCGGAATTCTCGTTGATGGCGGGCATATTGTCCACGCCCCACCAGCAGTCGTACGAGCCGTCCTCGTGGAAGGTAAACGCATCGCGCCACGGCGAATCCTCGCTCTGCCAGGCGCCCACACCGGGGTAGTTTCCATAGCGGTTAAAGTAGATTGAGTCGTCGCCCGTGTGGTTGAAGACACCGTCCAGAATGATGGAAATGCCGAGCTTCTCGGCCGCCTGGCACAGTTCGGTAAAGTCCTGTTCGGTGCCCAGAATCGGATCGATCTTGGTGTAGTCAGCCGTGTCGTAGCGATGGTTGCTCGCGGCCTCAAAAATGGGGTTGAGGTAGATGGCCGTAAAGCCCAGCTCGGCAATGCGGGGCAGGTCTTCCTGAATACCCTTGAGCGATCCTCCGTAGAAGTCCCAGGTCTTAATGGAGCCGTCCTCGGCACGCTCGTACACGGGCGGCTCGTTCCAGTCCTCGACCATGCGGCGCTGAATGCCCTTACGCGGTTTATCGACCTCAGCCAGCGTGCGCTCGCGCCAGTGCTCGTCGCGGGCGTAGCGATCGGGGAAGATCTGATAGACCATGCCGCGCTCGTACCAAGTGGGACGGTTCTCGCGGTGCTTATAGACGGTAACCTGGAAGGACGGAACCTCGGCGTAGTCGTAGGTTACGCCCTCGCCGCCGGTGCGACCCTGCGGTGCGCCCAAGCGGACCTCGGGCTGGCCCTCGATATTGCATATAAAGCTGTACCAGATTAGACAGGGCTCAGTGCACTCAAGCTCTACGGAAAATATGCCGTCGCCTTCGTGCGTCATGGGATACCGAGACTCGCCGATCTCATCGACCCAGGTACGCAGCGTAAGCGTTGCTTGGTTGGGATCGGCATCCTCCAGAATCACGGAGAGCGAAAGGGTAGTTCCTGTGGTCACAGCGCCAAACGGAGTGCGAAACTGCGGTAGGCGGCTGTTGTGTATCAATCTCATAGTACGGTCCAGTTCTATACAATCATGGCCAACAGGTCATGGGCTTAACGCACACTGCATAAGTATATCGTTGTACTTTAGTTGCCTAAACCACAGCCGTTCACTATCGGCGAACGGTTGTGCTAGAAAATCGTTTTACCAAATCAATAGAACAAGAGGGCGTCGCGGTTAACGACACCCTCTTGTTTATTAAGGATTGGATTTTGAATCGTCCGGATTAGCGGCGCTTGCGGGTAGCCGTGGCCTTGCGGACGGAGGTCTTCTTGGACGGGGCCTTATCCTCGGCCGGAGTCTCCTTGGCGGGCTCGGGCTTTGCCTCAACCTTCGGAGCCTTGGTCTCTGCCTTAACCTCGGTAGCCTTCGGTGCCGGCTCGGGCTTTGCCTCGGGCTTGGCCTCTACCTTGGGCTCTGCCTTGGGGGCAGCGGCCTTGGTCGTGGTCTTTTTGGCCGTCGTCGTGGTGCGCTTGCGCGTGGTGGTCTTGGCGGCGGGCTTGGCCTCCACGGTTGCCTCGGCCTTGGGCTCGACGGGCGTCTCCTCGACCTTGGCAGCAGGCTTTGCTGCGGCTTTCGTCGTGGCGGTCTTGGTGGCCGTCGTCTTCGAAGCCGTAGTCTTCTTGGCAGTCGTAGCCTTAGCCGCGGTCGCCTTCTTGGCAGCGGTCTTTGCCGGAGCCTTGGCGGCGGGCTTGGCCTCGGTGGCAGGAGCCTCAGCCACGGTCTCGGGCTTTACCTCGGGAGCAGCCTCAGCCTCGACGGCCTTCTTGGCGGCAGCGGACGTGCGCTTGCGCGTGGTCGTAGCCTTGGCAGCGGTCGTCTTGGTGGCAGCGGCCTTGGTCGTCGTAGCCTTCTTGGCCGTCGTCTTGCGCGTCGTGGTCTTCTTGGCGGCAGGCTTCGCAGCCGGCTTGGTCTCGGATTCGGTAGCAGCCTCGGCCTTCACCTCAGGTTCAGCCTCAACCGGCTTCTCCTCAACCTTGGGCTCCTCAACAGCAACGGGCGCCTCAACAACCGGCTCGGCCACAAACTCGGGCTCAGCCTTGGCCTCCTCAACAGCAGCAGGCTCCTCAGCAACTGCAGCCTCAACCACAGCCGCTGGCCTCGCAATCTCCGGGTGCATAAAGAAGTACAGGTCCAGATACTTGTCGGCCGAGCGCGTCCAGCTAAAGTCCTGGCTCATGGCCTGCGTGACCAGCTGGTTCCAAGCGTCGCGGTTATCCCAGAACAGGCGCGCCGCGCGGAACACCGCGTCGCCCATCTCGTCACCGTTAAAGTTGCTAAACGAGAAACCCGTGCCCTCGCCGGTAAACTCGTTATACGGGATCACAGTGTCCTTCAGACCACCGGTCTCGCGCACGATGGGCAGGGTGCCGTAGCGCATGGCGATGATCTGCGACAGGCCGCAGGGCTCAAACTTCGATGGCATCAGGAACATGTCGGCGGCGGCGTACATGCGCTGCGACAGCGCCGGGTCAAACTCGATGCGCGCGGCCATGGTGCCGGGGTACTTGTCCTGGAAGTAACGCAGGCCGTCCTCGTAGTCGCGGTCGCCGGTACCCAGCACGGCCACCTGCACGCCGCCGGCCAGAATGCGGTCGAGCGCGTACATGACCAGGTCCATGCCCTTCTGACGCGTCAGGCGCGTGACCATCACCATGAGCGGACGGTCGTCGCGAACCTCGAGCCCCAGTTCCTCCTGCAGCTTGGCCTTGCACACGGCCTTGCCGGAACGGTCGTCAACCGTGTAGTTGGCGGCAATGCGCTTGTCGGTCGCCGGGTCAAAGCCTGCCACATCAATGCCGTTGAGGATGCCCTGCAGCGCGTAGGAGCGCTCGCGCAGCACGCCGTCCAGGCCCTCGCCAAACTCGGGCGTCTGGATCTCGTTGGCATAGGTCGGGCTTACCGTGGTGATGGCGTCGGCATAGCGCAGCGCGCCCAGCATATAGTTGACGCTGCAGGCGTCGCAGCGCAGCTGCGAGGCGGCCGCGGGAATATGCGCCACACCCAGGATGTCCTCCATCACGGTATCGCTAAACTGGCCCTGGAACGCCACGTTGTGGATCGAGAACACGGTCTTGACGCGGTCGTACAGCGGCAGGCCCTGGTAGAACTCGCGCAAGAACACGGGCGCCAGCGCCGTCTGCCAGTCGTTGCAGTGCAAGATGTCGCACTCAAAACCGGCCGGCAGGTGCTGCAGGCTCTCGGTGATGGCCTTGGAGAAGAACGCAAAACGCTCACCATCGTCAAAGAAGCCGTACGGATAGTCGCGCGCAAAGTAGCGCTCGTTGTCGATGAACATATAGGTGACGCCGTCGTGCTCGAGCTTCTCGAGACCGCAGTACTCGTTGCGCCAGCCCAGGCTCACGTAAAAGTCGGAGAAGTGCTCCATCTGCGCCTTGTACTCGTCCTTGATGGTGGCGTACTTGGGCACCATCACGATAACTTCGGCGCCGGCGCGCACAAGCGCCGCAGGCAGCGAGCCCGCCACGTCGCCCAGGCCACCGGTCTTAACAAACGGTGCGCATTCGGCCGAGGCAAACACGATCTGCATCTTTTTGCTGGAATCTGCCATATTGTCTCCCATGTTGCAATTCGAGAATAGCCGCCTGGCGCTAACCGGGCGGCTATTCTACATGTTACGAGCGATGTTGCGGTGCCAACGTTAACGTACGATGGTGGTGTCGGAAGTTAACGGAGCCTTGCCCAGCACCAGGATGTTCTCGGGCGTGCCGCGAAGCTCGGTGTTGGTGGGAACCACGTTGTTCTTGTCCAGAATGGCATTCTCAACTCGAGCGCCGCTCTTGATGATGCAGCTCTGATTGATGATCGAGTTAGTCACCGATGCGCCCTCCTCGACCACGACGCCGCGCGACAGGATCGAATTGCGCACGGTGCCCTTAATGATGCAGCCGGCCGAGATGATCGAGTTGCACGCGTGGCTGCCGGTCGCATAGCGCGAAGGCGGAACGTCGTGAGCCTTGGTCAGGATCGGGCGCTCGGGATCGAAGAGCTGATCGGCCACGGTCTGGTCGAGCAGGTCCATGCTACGGCGATATAGCGACCTCTCGCTAAACACGCCCACGACCTCGCCCTTGTACTCGTAGCTGCACACGTCGATGTTGCCAAAGTCGCCCTGGAGCGCCTCGAGCAGGTCCAGATAGTCGGCGGCCTGGTAGTGGTCGATAATCTCGAGCAGCGTCTCGCGGTTGACGATGCAGCAGTCCATAGATGCGTTGTCGCCGTACACGACGCCGGCGCTCACGCCCGTCAGGCGGCCGTTCTCGTTAATCTCGAGCTTGGTCTCGTCATCGACGTTGCGCGTGGCCTTGCAGTACACCACGGTCATCTGGGCACCGGAGTTCTCGTGCGCCTCGATGATGGTGTTGAGGTCCATGTTAAAGATGATGTTGGTGCCCATCATCACAACGTAGGGCTTCTCCGAGCGCTGGAACAGCGTCTTGTTGGAGATGATGTCGCGCAGCAGGAAGCGCATGCCGCCCTTGGTGGTGCCATACGCGTTGCCGGGCACCATGAACAGGCCGCCCTTCTTACGGTCCAGGCCCCAGTCCTTGCCCGAGCCCACGTGGTCGATCAGCGAGCGGTAGTTACCCGGCATGACGACGCCGACAGTCTTAATGCCGGCATTCATCATGTTGGACAGCGGGAAGTCGATCAGGCGGTAGCGGCCCAAAAACGGAACGGATGCGATGGGGCGGTCCTTGAGCAGCACGCTGCCGTAGGTCGAAGAGTAGTTAGCGGTGATATAACCGATGGCCTTGCGATTGATCATCGGATCATTCCCCCTTCCCGATAACGACGTCATTTCCAACGACGGCCGTATCCTTGGTGGTATCGACAGAGCCGAGCTTCACGCCCTCTTCGACCGTGGAGTTCTCGCCCAAAATAGCGCGGCAGATGTGCGCGCCGCTCTTAACGTGCGCACCCGGCAGCAGCACGGAGTCCTCGACCACGGCGCGCTCCTCGATGATGACATCGGTCGAAAGGATCGAGTGGCGAGCGGTGCCGTAGATCTTGCAGCCGTTGGAGACCAGGCAGTCGTCCAGGCGGCCGTCAGGGCCAATGTAGTGCGGCGGACGCGTGGTGATGTTGGACATGATGGGGAAGTTCTTGTCGAACAGATCGAACTCGGGGTTGTTACCCAGCAGGTCCATCGAGGTCTCATGGAAGCTGGCGATGGTGCCAACATCCTTCCAGAAGCCGTGGAACTCGTAGCTGTACAGGCGCTTGTTCTCGCCGAGCAGCTTGGGGATGATGTCCTTGCCAAAGTCGTGGCTCGAGCGCTGGTCCAGAGCGTCCTCCTCGAGCGCCTCGATCAGCACGTCGGCCGAGAAGATGTAGATGCCCATGGAAGCGAGGTTCGAATCGGGCTTCTCGGGCTTCTCGGTGAACTTGGTGATGCGGCCGTCCTCGGGGTCGGTGGTCAGTATGCCAAAGCGGCTGGCCTCCTCCCACGGCACGGGCATAACGCTCACCGTAAGATCGGCGTTGTTCTCAATGTGCGTCTTGAGCATCTTGCGGTAGTCCATGCGATACAGGTGGTCGCCCGAAAGAATCAGGACGTACTTGGGGTCGTTGGCCTTGATGTAGTCGAGGTTCTGCGTAATGGCGTCGGCCGTGCCCGCATACCAGGCGCCGCCGGTCTGCGTCTCGTACGGCGGCAGGATCGACACGCCGCCGTCGCGGCTGTCCAGATCCCAGGCCTCGCCGGAGCCCACATAGGCATGCAGCAGGTAGGGGCGATACTGCGTCAGAACGCCCACCGTGTCGATGCCCGAGTTGGAGCAGTTGGACAGCGAAAAGTCGATAATGCGGAACTTGCCACCAAAGCTAACCGCCGGCTTGGCGATCTTTTGGGTGAGTGCCCCCAATCGGCTGCCCTGTCCTCCTGCGAGGAGCATCGCGATGCATTCTTTCTTACTCATCGATTTCTCCTTCTGTCATCGATGTTTCTAAACCCATTAGCGACGGGCGCGGCGCCAGGTCGCGCCCGTCGAATAATGCCGTGCGGCAAAGGGAGCTCGCGCGCCTTTACGCGTGCCAGATCTCGTCGCGGTACTCGCGAATGGTGCGGTCGCTCGAGAACCAGCCGGAGGAGGCGGTGTTGAGCAGGGCCTTGCGGTTCCAGGTCTCCTGGTCGCCATAGCTGCCCGTGAGCTTCTCCCATGCATCCACGTAGCTGCGGAAGTCGGCCATGACCAGGTCGGGGTCGTTGTTGTTCATGAGCTCGTTGTAGATGCTCTCGAAGTTGCCCGAAAGACCCGCAAAGGTGTTGTCCTTGAGCTCGTCCATCACGCGGCCCAGACGCTCGCGGTCGCCGTTGAGGGTATCCCACGCAAAGTAGCTGTTGGATGCCCAGAGCTGCTCGACCTCGGGGGCGGTCAGGCCAAAGATGGCCTCGTTCTCGCGGCCGGCCAGGTCGGCGATCTCGATGTTGGCGCCGTCGAGGGTACCCAGCGTAATGGCGCCGTTCATCATGAGCTTCATGTTGGACGTGCCCGAGGCCTCCTTGCCGGCGGTCGAAATCTGCTCAGAGATCTCGGCGGCGGGGTAGATGAGCTGGGCGTTGCTCACGCGGAAGTTGGGGATAAAGCAGACCTTCATGACCTCGTTCACGCGCGGGTCGTTGTTGACGACCTCGGCGACGGAGTTGATGAGGCGGATGGTCTCCTTGGCAAAGGTGTAGCTCGAGGCAGCCTTGCCGCTAAAGATGAAGGTCGTCGGCGTCACGTGGAAGTTGGGGTCGGCGATGCGACGGTTGTAGATGTCCATCACCTTCATGATGTTCATGAGCTGGCGCTTGTAGGCGTGGAAGCGCTTCACCTGAACATCGAAGACGGTGTTGGGGTCGATGACCAGACCGGTCTCGGCCTTAACGTAGGCGGCCAGACGCTCCTTGTTGGCGCGCTTGGAGGCACCCACGGCCTTCAGGAACTCGGTGTCGTTCTGGAACTCCTTGAGTTTCTCCAGCTCAAAAGCGTCCTTGAGCCAGCCATCGCCAATGGCCTCGGTCACGAGCTTGGCGTAGGTGGGGTTGGCCTCGGCAAAGAAGCGACGGTGCGAGATGCCGTTGGTCTTGTTGTTGAACTTCTCGGGCGTGAGGGCATAGAAGTCCTTGAGCACGATGTTCTTGATGATGTCGGAGTGAATCTTGGCCACGCCGTTGACGCTGTGGCTGCAGATCACGGACAGGTTCGCCATGCGAATCTCGCCGTCCCACAGGATGGCGGTCTGGCGCAGGCGCTCCTGCCAGCCCTCCTGCGTGGTGTCGAACGACTCGTGCCAACGACGGCTGATCTCATCGATGATCTGGTACACACGGGGGAGGAGCTTGGAGAACGTGCCGATGGGCCACTTCTCCAGAGCCTCGGGCAGGATGGTGTGGTTGGTATAGCTAACGACCTGAGTCACGATGTTCCAGGCGTCATCCCACTCGAGCTTCTTCTCGTCGATGAGGATGCGCATGAGCTCGGGGCCGCACATGGCGGGGTGGGTATCGTTGGTGTGGATGGCCACAAACTGCGGCAGCAGCTCCCAGTTCTCGCCGTGCTCCTTCTCAAAGGTGTCGAGCAGGCTGTAGATGCCGGCCGAGACAAACAGGTACTCCTGCTTCAGGCGCAGCAGACGGCCGTGCTCGCCGGCGTCGTTGGGGTAGAGGATGGCGCTGATGGCCTCGGCCTCGGCGCGCTCGGCATCGGCCAGGGCGTAGTCGCCGCGGTTGAAGGCCTCCAGATCAAAGTGCTCCTCGACCGGCTCGGCAGCCCAGACGCGCAGCTTGTTGACGGTCTCGCCGGCATAGCCCACAACGGGGATGTCATAAGGGACGGCCAGGATGTCCTGCGTATCCACCGTGCGGTAGAACGTGCGGCCGTCCTCCTCAAAGCCCTCGACGTGGCCGCCAAACTTGATGGTCACGGCCTTGTCCTGACGACGGACCTCCCAGGGATAGCCGTGGGTGAGCCACTCGTCGGTGGCCTCGACCTGGCTGCCGTTGACGATCTCCTGCTTAAACAGGCCGTAGCGGTAGCGCATGCCGTTGCCGTAACCGGCGATGCCCTCGGCTGCCATGGAATCCAGGAAGCAAGCGGCCAGACGGCCCAGGCCACCGTTGCCCAGTGCCGGATCGGGCTCCTGGTTCTCGATGACGGACAGGTCGAAGCCCATGTCGTCGAGCGCCTCGGCGACCATGTCGCGCACGCCAAAGTTGAGCAGGTAGTTGTCGAGCAGGCGGCCGATCAAAAACTCGATCGAGAAGTAGTACACGCGCTTTTTGCCCTCGACGGTGACGCGGGCGTCGCTGGCGGTGGCGACGGTGCGTGCCTTCTCGGCCACGAGCTTGGCCAGGGCGTTAAAGCGGTCGAGGTCGCTGGCGGCCTCGACGCTCTTGCCGCTAATGCTCATGACGGCATCGCGATAGAGCTCAGTAAACTCCTGCTTGTTGTCGAAGATCTTATTCATACGTTCCTTTCCCCCGGGGATATCTCCCGGAACGGTTATGACTTGTATCCTACGCCCTGGCGGGGCGGGTGATTACAGTGGTAACGGCTTTGTTACGCGTCCTTAGCAGTCGACTTAACGGCGGCTGATTTGGCCTTGGTAGTTGCCTTTTTGGCAGCTGGCTTTTTGGCCGCGGGCTTCGCGGTAGCTTTAGCGGCGGGCTTAGCGGCAGCCTTAGCCTTGGCCGTCGCAGCCTTCGCCTTAGCCGGTGCCTTCTTGACCGCAGCAGTCTTGGGCTTCACCGAGGACGTGCGCTTACGCGTAGCCTTCTTCGGCTCCTCGACCACCGGCGGCTTATAGCTGCTGGGGCCACGGCGCTTAAGCACCACGCCTGCCAGTCCGGGCACCTTGATCTCAATGGAGTCCATCTGCCCGTTCCAGGGATAGGGCTCGCTCGAGCAGGTGTAAGGTTCCTCGCCGGCATAGCCGCTGCCGCCAAACTCGGGACGGTCGGAATCGAAGATGACCTCCCAGTCACCCTCGCGCGGCACGCCCACGCGGAAGCTCTCGTAGCTCGCCGGGTCAAAGTTGATCAGGATCACCAAGTCGTCGTCGACGTCCTCGCCCTGGCGCACAAAGCTCACGATGGACTGCTTGGAGTTGTCTGCATCGATCCAGGTAAAGCCGTCGTCGGTGTAGCCGCGCTCGTACAGGGCGGGCTCGGCGGTGTACAGGTGGTTGAGCGCCTTGATAAACGCCTGATGATGCTTGTGGGTCTCGTATTCCTCGGTCAAGAACCACTGGATGGACTCGTAGTAGCGCCACTCGATAAACTGGCCAATCTCGTTGCCCATAAAGTTGAGCTTGGCACCGGGGTGCGTCATCTGGTAGAAGGCCAGCGTGCGCAAGCCGGCAAACTGGCGCCACCAGTCGCCCGGCATGCGGCCGATGAGCGAGCACTTGCCGTGCACGACCTCGTCGTGGCTTAACGGGCAAATAAAGTTCTCGGTAAAGGCGTACATGATGGAGAACGTGAGCAGGCCGTGGTTGCCGGGGCGCCACGGAAAATCGGTCTGCATGTAGTGCAGGGTGTCGTTCATCCAGCCCATGTCCCACTTGTAGTGGAAGCCCAGGCCGCCGTCCTGCGGCGGATAGGTCACGAGCGGCCACGCGGTGGACTCCTCGGCCATCATCATCACGTCGGGATAGTGCGCCTCTACAGCGCAGTTGACCTGACGGATAAACGCGCTGGCGTCCAGGTCCTCCTCGGTGCCGTACTTGTTGAACTTCTTTTGGCCCGGATCGTCGATGCCAAAGTTGAGGTACAGCATACTGGACACGCCGTCCATGCGAATGCCGTCCACGTGGAAGTTCTCGAGCCAGTACAGCACGTTGGAGACCAGGAACGAGCGAACCTCGCCGCGGGCGAAATCGAACTTGTGCGTGCCCCAGTTGGGGTGAATCTCGTGCTCAAACAGCATGTGGCCGTTAAAGGTGGCAAGGCCGTGGGAGTCGGCGCAAAAACCGCCGGGCACCCAGTCCATGATCACGCCGATGCCCGCCTCGTGGCACGCATCGATAAAGTGCATGAGCTGCTGCGGGTTGCCGTAGCGCGACGTGGCGGCGTAATAGCCGGTCGTCTGGTAGCCCCAGGAGCCATCGAAGGGGTGCTCCATAAGCGGCATGACCTCGATATGTGTGTAGCCCATGTCGCGCACGTAGTCCACGAGCTCCACCGACAGGTCGTCGTAAGTGTAGAACTCGCCGCGCTGCGCGGGGAAGGGATCCATGGGGCCGGGGTAGTTGCCGTACTCGTCCGGCTCGCCCTGCGGCGCATCGCCGTGGCGCTTCCACGAGCCAATATGAACCTCGTAGATGTTCAGCGGCTGCGACATGTGGTTATGGCTGGCGCGGCGCTTGAGCCACGCGGCATCGTTCCACTTGTAGCCATCGAGGCTCCACAGCACGCTTGCCGTACCCGGAGGGCACTCGGCCTTAAAGGCGTACGGATCGGCCTTGTAGAGCTTTTCGCCCTCATTGGTCTCGATCAGATACTTATAAAGCTGTCCCTGCTCGGCGCCAGGAATAAAGCCTTCCCAAATGGCGCTCGTATGCACGGGCACCAGCGGGTTGGCTTCCTCATCCCAGTCGTTAAATTCGCCAATAACGTGGACGCTCTTTACGTCGGGCGCCCAAACGCAAAAACGCCAGCCACGCGTACGGTTCTGTGTGTCGGGGTGCGCGCCCATCTTTTCCCAGCTGCGCTCCCACATACCGATGCCAAACAGATAGACATCGTCCTTTGAGAGCTCCGGTGCGTGCGGAGCGGCCTTGCGGGTAGCGGGCTTTTTTGCCGTTGGCTTTAGCTTTGTATCGCTCACGTTTGATCCCATCATGACGCGGCAGCGTGTTGCCTTGGTGACTAAATGCGAAAGGTCCAGGGCTGCACGAATCGAAGGGACGGCGATAGTTCTATGATTCGTTCCACCTCGCGTGCTCGGTGGAACTTTCGGCAGAAACTACCATAACACCTGTACATTACTTTTATGGAGGAAAGTAGTTTTGCGGTGTCTTTTAATCGGTGAGCGCCATGTTTATACCACTGGCAGATTTGCGATGGTAAAACTCTTGACAGTTTTACCAATTAGGGTTTCAAGATTATTAGTTTGACGTTTGGTAAAACGTTTTTAGCAGGATGTTTACCATTTGACATCGAAAGGTTCGTTTATGTCCCAGACCGCCGCCCCCAACGTTGCTTTTATTTTCGATTGCGACGGCACGTTGGTGAACAGTACCCCCGTTTGGGCCTATGCCCAGCCAGAGTTATTGCACCGCCACGGTGTCGACGTGACGGTCGACGATTTTGCCCAGTTTGAGCATCTTTCGCTGGAGGACGAGTGCCAGGCCTACCACGACACGTGGGGCATTGGCGAAAATGGCGAGGAGCTCTATCGCGAGTTGAGCGACATCTTGATCGATGGGTACTCCAAGGTGCCGCCGCGCGAGGGGCTCCTGGCATTTTTGGAGCAGGCAAAGGCGGCCGGCATTGCCATGTGCGTCGCCACGTCCACGCCGGCCGAGCTGGTGCAGTCCGCGCTCGCTGGTGCCGGACTCGACGCATACATGGAGTTTGTTACCACGACGGGCGAGGCGGGGCGCTCCAAGCAGTTCCCCGATGTGTACGAGTTGGCGCTGCGCCGCCTGGAGGAGCGTCATGGGTGCAGGTTTGAGCGCGCCTGGGTGTTTGAGGACGCCGTTTTTGGCCTAAAGAGCTCTTGGGTCGGTGGCTTTAAGCGCGTGGGCATCTATGACCCGCACGGCCGCATGAAGCGCGACGAAGTGCTTGGCAACTGCGATATCTTTATCGACAGCTACGAGGAGCTTGACCTTGCCCGTGTGCTTACTTTTGAGGGATAGGCGAGGGCTGTGGTTTGCAAGGTATTAGTGGTCTGTGGTTCGCCCGTGGTGGCGAGCGCGGATCTGTTGCGTAGGCTAGCAGGGGAGTGCGACCACGTCATCGCTGTGGACCGCGGCCTGGATGCTCTGCTGGGTGTCGGTTTGAGCTGCGACGTATATGTGGGGGATGCCGACACGGTGAGCGACGCAGGCCGCGCGCTGGTCGATGCCGCCGAAGCATTTGAGGTGGAGCGTCATGACCCCTACAAGGACTATACCGACCTGGCACTGGCGCTCGATTCCGTCCGACGCCGCTGGCCGGGTGTCGAAGTAGTTGCGACCTGCGCCACCGGCGGCCGTCCCGACATGGCCCTAAGCGTCCTAGGCCTATTAGCCAACTACAAAGATGCTCCCGTCTGGATTGCCGAGGACGAGACCATGGCCCGCATCCTGCACGGAGGCGAATCGTGGACTATCGAAGGCGCCGAGGGCAAGACGTTCTCCATCATCGCCATTGCCCCCAACACCGAGGTAAGCGAACACGGCCTAGAGTGGGAGCTAGACCACAGCCCCCTGGGATTACTAGCTGACACTGGAATATCCAATGTAGTCAGGAGAACGGCCAAGATCCAAGTCCACACCGGCACCGCCATCGCTTACCTATATCAATTGGCTCAATAGGCATTTAAAGTCTCACCCAAAAAAGTCCTTGCACGTCGAGTCAACTTCCCCTATAGTATCTCCTCGTCACGGGGGCGTAGCTCAGCTGGGAGAGCGCTTGACTGGCAGTCAAGAGGTCAGGGGTTCGATCCCCCTCGTCTCCACCATCGTGAATGCAAAGGCCTTCGGAATTCCGAAGGTCTTTTTTCATGCTAAAATACCTCGCGCCACAAACTCATACCCACATCAACAAAAAGTTGCACAATTTATTTCCCATGTCTGTACAAAGTTTGTTGTCCAAACGCAATTACCATTGCAGCTCGCTGGTCCAGTTGGGCTTCAGGAACGCTCCCAATTATTTCCAGCGCCACAATAACCTGCGCCAACGTGAACAACAACCCAAAACAACCCCCTTAAGCACGTCAAATGAACGATATGTTGTCCAACGCAGCCCAAATCAGTTTCACTAACAGCTTGTGCTAGGATACCTAACGTTACATGAGTTCAACTGTGCTCACGGCTTCAGCAAGCCACAAAGCGCAGGGTCGATCAGCATCCGGCCGTAACGGCGGTGCCAGAAACACCACGAGCTCCAATAAAGAAGTCATGCGACGTTATTTATTTGCATTGAAGTAATTCAAAGATGTAAATAGGTTTTTGCATGCTAAAGCGTAGCAGTTCTGCAGCTGTTTACGTACAGTCCAGTCTTGTACCTGCTTGACTGGATTTCACGTAGTCAGCTGAGGTTGTTGGTGTATTTGCGATACACCAACAACCTCAGCGCTGCTTCTATACATACCGTTCGCGGTGGGGCAGAGCCACGTGCTTGTCTGACTGGGCTCAGGGTTTGAATATGGAGCGCCTTCGCGCACAAGCGCCCTGGCGAAGCCATACCCAAACCCCGTGAGCCACACGTAAGACAGCAAGGGGGTGATGCTCGTGTGGTATGTGATCCAGGTCATTAACGGTCGCGAAGACGTAATGCGCGAGCGCATCGAGCGCGTGGTGCCAGTGGGCGCCATGCAAGAGATCTTTTATCCCCAATTTCAAACCGAGATCAAGGTACACGGCGAATGGGTCAATACAACCAAGCCGCTCTTTCCCGGTTATCTTATCTGCGATACTGCAGATCCACGCACCGTGCAACAGTATCTGCTACACATGGACGACTTTGCCCGGGTGCTTGCCCAGGACGGTCAGTTTGTGCCGCTGGCAAAAGAAGAGGCTCAACTCATAAGCAGCTTTACGCATAGGGGAGACCGCGTAGTGCCCATGAGTGAGGCCCTAAAAGACGGCGACCAGGTCGTAGTAACCGCTGGTCCGCTACTGGGCCACGAAGGCCTCATCAAAACCATTAACAGACGCAAGAGCACTGCTTATTTGGAGCTCGACCTGTGTGGCCGATGCGTGACCACGCGCGTTGGCCTTGCCGTGCTTTCAAACGAGCAACGTGCCATGCGAAGCCTCAAAAAGGCGATCGCCTAGCTGCTGGCGATTGCCGCTCAAACCAAGGAGGACCTTCGGGTCGGGGACGTAGTGTTGGAAGAGAACGTGTCGGATATTACAAAATATGCAACGGATGCGCCCGCGGGGGCGGCGCTGATTGCTCAGGCCATGGACCGGCGTGAGGGCGCCGGCCGCTACAGGGCCATGCAATCAATCATGGACTGGGACCGCTCGCGCCTGGCCTACAGGGCCGTCAAACGCACGTTCGACATCGTGTTCAGCGGTGTTGTGCTTGTAATTATCGCGATTCCAAGCTTGGTGCTCGCGGCGCTCATCCGCTTGGAGAGCGAGGGGAGCCCCTTCTACAGCCAGATTCGCGTGGGCCAGACCCGCCCTGACGGCAGCCTGTCCACCTTCCGCATGTGGAAGTTCCGCAGCATGTACAAGGACGCCGACGAGCGCCTCGCCGAGCTCAGGGAACAGAACGAGATTGTCGGCGCCATGTTCAAGATGAAGGAGGACCCCCGCGTCACCAAGATCGGGAAGTTCATCCGCAAACACTCCATCGACGAGTTCCCGCAGTTTCTGAACGTGTTCCTGGGGCAGATGTCCGTCGTGGGGCCCAGGCCGCCCCTGCCGAATGAAGTGGCAGAGTACACCGAGCATGACCTGCAGCGCCTAGCCGTAAAGCCGGGGATTACCGGATGGTGGCAGGTTACCGATCGAAACTCAACTGGTTTCGACGGTATGGTGCAGAGAGATCTTGAGTACATCGCGAGGCGTGGCATTCTCACCGACTTAAGGATTATCGCTCTCACCGTTATTGAAGTAATCACGGGAAAGGGTGCGTTTTAGTGCTTAAGTCCTATCTTAATTATCCCGAATTAAACCGCGTGCCCGTGATCGATGTCCCGATCACGGGCACCAATATGTCCGAATGCGTCGATTTCATTACTCATAATATCGACGATCTACATGGCGAGTATATCTGCGTCTCTAACGCCCATACGTCGGTTATGGCCCATGACGATCCCAACTACTGGTCCTGTCAGGCTGAGTCCGTTATGTCCGTTCCCGATGGGAAGCCCCTATCGGTTGTCGGCCGAAAGTCGATCACATCGATGGGGCGTGTGACGGGTCCGGATTTGATGCGCGAGATTTTCAGTATTTCCGCTCAGCACGGATGGAGCCATTACTTCTACGGCAACGAACAGAAAAACCTTGAGGCGCTCAAGGAATCTCTTCAAGAAGAGTATCCGGGCCTGGAAATCGCCGGCATGGAACCTTCCGTCTTTCGCCCGCTCTCCGATGGCGAGAAACGAGACCTTTCAAGACGCATTGCCGATTCCGGCGCCGACTTTGCATGGATTGCACTTGGCGCTCCGCGCCAGGAAGTCCTCATGCATGAGCTTAAAGGCGGTCCCCAGCCACTGATGATCGGCGTAGGGGGAGCTTTCAACGTTCTCGCCGGCGTGGTACCGGAGGCACCGATATGGATGCAGAACCTGAGTCTCGAGTGGCTATACCGCCTGATGCAGGAGCCGAAGCGACTTTTCAAACGATATCTCGTTACTAATACCAAATTTCTCTTTTACCAGTTCACGGGTGCTAAGCGCAAGGAAGGCAAGTAGATGAAACCCACCACCGCATTCAAAGACAAGACCCTCATGATCACGGGCGGCACCGGCTCGTTCGGAAACACGGTGCTCAAGCACTTCATGAACACCGACCTGGCCGAGATCCGCATCTTCTCGCGCGACGAGAAGAAGCAGGACGACA
>CABQHZ010000035.1 GCA_902464175.1 uncultured Collinsella sp.
TGCTGTCGTTGCCGCTCATGGTGTTCGCTTCGCGCTTTGAGTTCAAGCGGATGCTGCTCGGCGTGCTTGCCGTGTTCTCGCTGGGCCAGTTCCTGTCCGCCGTGGCGCCGACCTACCCCATCTTGGTCTGCGCACGCCTGGTGGTCGCCTGCGCGCATGCCGTGTTCTGGTCGGTCGCCTCGATCATGGCGTCGCGCCTGGTCGACACTCGTCACGGCGCGCTCGCCATCAGCATGATCGCCACGGGCTCGTCCATCGCACAGATCTTTGGCCTGCCGATCGGCCGCGCCATCGGCCTGGCCGTGGGCTGGCGCATGACGTTTGCCGTGGTCGGGGCTTTTTCTGCCGTCGCGGTGGTGTACCAGGCCGCCGTGTTCCCGGCCATGCCGGCGGGTGAGCGCTTTACCGTTAAACAGCTGCCCGAGCTGCTCAAGAACCCGTTCCTGATCGCGCTCTATGCGGTCACGGTGTTCATGTCGACCGGCTACTACGCGGGTTACAGCTATATCGAGCCGTTCCTGGCGCAAGTCGCGCACGTCGACGCGGGCGCCATCACCATGACGCTGACGGCGTTTGGCTGCTCCGGTCTGGTGGGCAGCTGGCTGTTCGGCCGCCTGTTCGACGGGCACCGCTTCCCGTTTCTCGCGATCACGCTCTCCGGCGTGCCGCTGGCTCTGCTGCTCATGGGGCCGGCTGCAGCGTCGCTCGCCGCGGTTCTCGCCGTCTGCGCGCTGTGGGGCTGCTGCGCCACGGCCTTTAACGTGGCGTTCCAGGCCGAGCTCATCAAGTACACGCCGGCGGATTCGTCGGCCGTCGCCATGTCGATCTTCTCGGGCCTGTTTAACCTCGGCATCGGCACGGGCACCGCGATCGGCGGCGCCGTGGTTTCGGGTCCCGGTATCTCCTGGATTGGCTTCGCGGGCGGGGCGATTACCGTCGTGGGCGTCATCCTCGCCATTACGGTGCTGTTCCCGGCCATACGCCGCGCAAAGCCCGTCGCCTAATCACGTTCCCTCATCAGTTGCGGTGGAATAGAGACTGTTTGCCCGGTTTATTGGTCTCAACAGTCCCTATTTCACCGCAACTTATTTTGGGGGAGGGGATGCTCGGCGGGCATACAATGGATGGCGTTGTGTTGAGCTTACCGGGAGGCTGCTATGTGGGCATACGAGACGACGTTCTATCAGGTCTATCCGCTGGGCTTTTGCGGAGCTCCGCGCGAAAACGCCGCGCCCGTTGCCGAGGATGAACTCGCCCAGGCTGCCAACGCCGCGCCTAACCCCGATGCTCCCATTATGAAAATCGCCCAATGGGCCGACTACCTGCAGAAACTCGGCGTTGGCGCCGTGCTCATCAACCCGCCGCTCGAGTCCGATAGCCACGGCTACGATACACGCAGCCTGCGCCATATCGACCGTCGCCTGGGTGGGGACGCCGATTTTGCCGCCGTGTGCGAGACGCTGCATGCCCATGGCATCCGCGTGGTGCTCGATGCCGTCTTTAACCACGTTGGCCGCGGTTTTTGGGCCTTCCGCGACGTGCAGGAGCGCAAGTGGGACTCGCCCTACAAGGACTGGTTCCACATCAGCTTTGACGGCGACTCGTGCTACGGCGACGGCTTTTGGTACGAGGGCTGGGAAGGCCATTTTGAGCTTGTGAAGCTCAACCTGCAAAACCCCGCCGTGGTCGATTACCTGCTTGAGTCCGTGCGCCGTTGGGCCGACGTCTTTGGCGTCGACGGCCTGCGCCTGGACGTTGCCTATATGCTCAACCGCGACTTTATGCGCCGCCTGCATACCTTTGCCCGCGAGCTCAAGCCCGATTTTGTGCTGATCGGCGAGACGCTCCACGGCGACTACAACCAGATTGTCAACGACGAGATGCTTGACTCCTGCACCAACTACGAGTGCTACAAGGGCCTGTACTCCAGCTTTAACTCGGTCAACATGTTCGAGATTGCCCACTCGCTGCACCGCCAGTTTGGCGGCGATCCGTGGTGCATCTACCGCGGCAAGCACCTGCTGTCGTTTGTCGACAACCACGATGTGCCGCGCCTGGCGAGTATCCTCACCGACAAGTCGTGCCTGCGTCCCGCCTATGGCATGCTCTTTGGCATGCCGGGCATCCCGTGCGTCTACTATGGTAGCGAGTGGGGGATTGTCGGTGAAAAGGGCGGCCCCGATGGCGACTGGGCGCTGCGACCTGCGCTCGATGAGCCTGCGCCCAACGAGCTGACGGCATTTGTCAAGCAGCTCGCGCACCTGCGCTCGGCAAACGACGCGGCGGCCCGTGCCCTCAACTACGGTGCCTATCGCAACGTGGTGATTCAGAACAAGCAGCTGCTGTTCGAGCGCGCTTGCGACGATGTGACGGTGCTCGTGGCGGTCAATGCCGTGAACGAGCCCTATACCTTTGGCGCCGGCGAGCTCAACGGGTCCTTTGTTGATCTGCTTGCCGACGACGCGCCGGCGGTCGAGCTGACGGGCACCCTTGAGCTTTCGCCCTACGAGGTGCGCTATCTGCTGAAGGCCTAACTTATGACTGCGCCGGACGAGGGATATCAGCATATTGAGCATGGGTTTGAGCCCGTGTTTGACGAGCGCTCGCGCGTTTTGGTGTTGGGGTCGTTTCCCTCGGTGCTCTCGCGCGCCAACGCCTTCTATTATGGCAACCCTCAGAACCGGTTTTGGCGCGTGATGGCCGTGTGCCTTGGTGTGCCCGTGCAGCCCAACGAGGGGGACCCTTTGGCGAGCGGTGAGCCCGCGACACTCGGCGCCTCGATTGCCGTCAAGCGGGCTATGCTGCTAAACGGCGGCGTGGCCCTGTGGGACGTGATCGAGAGTTGCGACATCAAGGGCTCGAGCGACGCCAGCATCAAAAATGTCGTTCCGGCGCATATTGAGCGCATTGCCGATGCGGCTCCTATCGAGGCTGTTGTTTGCAACGGTGGTACAGCCGGGCGGCTCTACAAACGCTATCTGCAAGAGCGGACGGGGTTGCCGGCTATCGTCTTGCCGTCGACGAGTCCCGCCAACGCGGCATGGCGTTTGGAGCGGCTTGTCGAGCGTTGGAGTGAAGCCGTTGACTGGGCAGCTCATTAATTTAGATTATTGATTGAGTGCGGGCGCCGAGGTGTTTCAGAACGCCTCGCCAGATCGGCACGGGCACGGCTGGCTCGGCGCAAGCCATGCCGTCGGCGTCGACGTCCTCGGCATTACCACCACCAAGTCGCTGCGCATGCTCAACCGAACAGCCCATACGAACGGCGCCTACGAGCTTGTCCATCGCTTCCGAAAACGGTCGCCGCAAGAGTCCCATGCGCGGTGAGTGACGAAGCGCCGCGAAGCCGCTGCCGGTACAGGCGACAACGCCGCCGCACCATGACAGCCCACGAAGGTCGCACGCCGCTCGCAGACGCACGACGAGCCCGTGTGCTCGCTCCAGGCCGCCGATGTCGGCCTGGACAACAACGTAGGCACGCGTCCCTGCGCCGCCAAAGCGGTCGAGCACCTGCTCAATGGGCGCCATCGCTTCATCATTGGGTGCATCTTCAACGGCGAACACAATGCCATCGGCGGTACCGGCAACGCTGCCGGCATCATCCGCCTCCAAGTCGACTGGATGGGGGAGTGCGGTGCCGGAAATCTGTGCATAGGCGGCGATGGCATCCTGCAGGTCCCAGAGCAAAAACTCAAGATCGGCGCTCTTGGGAATACTGATATACGCAATGGTTTGCAGCGTTTTTGGTACATCGCCGCGTGCGGTTGTCTCCATGCCGCCTCCTTTCCGGTTGGTTTCCGTTTAGGTTACACCGTCCGGCGGCGTTCCGCCGCGCTATCCTAGTGCAACCCTTACGAAAGGAACGCCATGCGCCTGCCCATGAATACCTCGCTTGCCACGCTCAAGCCCTCCGGCATCCGCCGAATCAACGCACTCGCCGCGCAGCATCCGGGATGCATTGCGCTTGCGCTCGGTGAGCCCGATTTTCCCACGCCCGATGTGGTTAGCGCCGAGGTGACTGCTTCGTTGGACCGCGGCGACACGCACTATCCGCCCAACAACGGTCGCCCCGCCCTGCGCGAGGCACTGTCCGAATATATGGGTGACGCGGGTCTGGAGTTTTCCGCCGATGAGGTCATCCTGACCGACGGCGCGACCGAGGCCCTGTCGGCAACATTCATGGCCATGCTCAACCCCGGCGACGAGGTCATTATCCCCACGCCGGCTTTTGGCCTGTACGAGAGCATCGTCGTAGCCAATCACGCCAAGGCGGTCTTTTTGGATACAGAGCCTGCGCAATTTCAGATTGACGAGGATGCGCTTCGCGCCTGTGTGACCCCGGCGACCAAGGCCATCGTTATCTGCTCGCCCAACAATCCCACGGGCTGCATTCTCAACGCGGCATCGCTCGACGCCGTGGCGCGCGTGGCAGAGCAGGCGGGCATCTACGTAGTCTGCGACGACGTATACAACCGCCTCGTCTATGTGGACGGCTACGAGCGCTTCGCCCAGCGACACCCGGAGCTGCGCGAGCAGACGGTGATCATTGAGAGCTTCTCCAAACCTTGGGCCATGACCGGCTGGCGCTTGGGCTGGCTTGCAGCCGCAGCCCCCGTCATCGCCGAGATCGCAAAAGCCCACCAATACCTAGTATCGAGCGCCGTCTCCTTCGAAATGGACGCTGCTGCCCGAGCCCTCACCGTCGACCCCACTCCCATGCTCGAAGTCTACCGAGCCCGCCGCAAGCGCGTGCTCTCAGCCTTAAACGCCATGGGCCTCGACGTAGTGGAACCAGCCGGCGCCTTCTACGCCTTCCCCAGCATTAAACAGTACGGCCTAACAAGCGAAGATTTCTGCATCAAAGCCATCAACGAAGCCAACGTAGCCCTAGTCCCCGGAGACTGCTTCGGAACCGAAGGCCACATCCGCCTTAGCTACTGCGTCTCCGACCAAGATTTGGACGAAGGCCTCCACCGCCTGTCCACCTTCATTTCGACTTTGTAGTCCTCAGGGATGCAACACATCAGCCCACCGACCCAAGCATTATGAGTGGGGCGCGCCGGCCAACGGACACGAGGATTCGCAGCAAAGGCAACGTAGCTCCGACCGGGAGGGGCAGGGCGAGTTTTCCGTAGATTCCGCACGAGCCGAAGGCCACTTAATGTGGCCTTCGTGCGAGCCCAGGACTTGACCGAGCGGAAAACTCGCCCTGCCCCTCCCGGTCGGAGCGTATGCAGGGTTTGTGTACGAATCCTCGTGTCCGTTGACCGACGCCGGGGTCCCCGCCATAATACTTTCGGTTCACGCACGAATCCGCTGCCAGAGACAGCCGGCGCAAACGGGCTTTGCCCGCGAGCTTAATGGGATATCCCGCCAGCCGAGGTGGTCGAGTAGATATGTCTTCTCGCCCCCGTCGCTCATGCAGCGCGGGGGCTTTCTTTTTGGACATGCCCCCGTCACGTCCTTGTGGCGGACCGTGCCCGGAAAGAATTCGAGGAGGTGTAATTCATGCCCCAGCAGTACAAAATCGACAAGGTTGCAGAGATCGAGTCCCGTATCGCCGAGAACGCCGGTCTGTTCGTCGTCAACTACAACGGTCTGACGGTTAAGCAGGCTCAGGAGCTGCGTCATCAGCTTCGCGAGTGCGGCGCCGAGATGAAGGTCTACAAGAACAACCTGGTCAAGATCGCTCTCAAGAACCAGGAGCAGCCCGAGATCGACGAGATCCTCGCCGGCCCCGTCGCTTATGTGTTCTACGAGACCGAGCCGGTCGAGGCCGCTAAGGCCCTTAAGGACTTCTCCGCTAAGTCCAAGGGCGTCCTTGAGATCAAGGGCGGTATCTCCGACGGCAAGGCCGTTTCCGCTGATGATGTTAAGGCTATCGCCGAGCTGCCCACCAAGGATCAGCTTCTCGGCCAGATCGCCGGTCTCATCTCCGGTTTCGCTCGCGACATCGCTGTCTGCGTCAACGGCGTTTCCTCTGGTCTCGCTCGTTCGATCCAGCAGGTCTCCGAGCAGAAGGCAGCCTAGTCGCTGTTTTCACCCGCGGCGGCAACGCCGCACCCCTGGCGCATTCGCGCCGTGTTTTAACTGATCTCCGTGCATCCGCACGGAAACCGAAAGGACTTAGAAATGGCTAAGCTTACCACCGATGAGATCATCGATGCTCTTAAGGAAATGACCCTTCTCGAGGCTTCCGAGCTCGTCAAGGCTATCGAGGACACCTTCGGCGTTTCCGCCGCTGCTCCTGCCGCTGTTGTCGCCGCTCCCGCTGCTGGCGCTGCTGAGGCCGAGGAGAAGACCGAGTTTGACGTCGTGCTCGAGGGCTTCGGCGACAACAAGATCCAGGTCATCAAGGCCGTCCGTGAGCTCACCAACCTTGGCCTGAAGGAGGCCAAGGAGGTCGTCGAGGGCGCTCCCAAGGCTGTTCTCGAGGGTGCCAAGAAGGAGGACGCCGAGGCTGCCAAGGAGAAGCTCGAGGCTGCTGGCGCTGCTGTCACCCTCAAGTAATCAGGCTTTCTCGCCAGATTCCTTTGCAGACGGGGTTCGCATTGCGAGCCCCGTCTTTTTATTTTTCGGTCCCTCGGCATCGGTTGCTCAAACTGCCATGTTCTGTGATTTGCGTCGTATCGGGTGCCCTGCCGTTGGGCAATAAAATTGCACCATTCGAGCAATAATTTGCGTTGACCTGCTGAAGAATTGTCTCTGCCTTGTAGCGACATATAGTTCCAGCGGTAAGATGCTTGGGTATCGCAATTTGGTCTGCGGCTGTGCGCCGCACGCACGGGGCGCTTTTGCGCCTGCGAAAGGATCTTTGAATAACATGAAGGCAATCATCCCCGCCGCCGGTCTTGGCACGCGTTTTCTGCCTGGCACCAAGTGCACGCCCAAAGAGATGCTGCCGGTGCTCGACAAGCCCGTCATTCAGTACGTCGTCGAGGAGGCACTCGACCCCGAGGAGGTCGACGACGCCATCATCGTTACTTCTCCCGGCAAGCCCGAGCTGCTGAACTACTTCCAGCCCGACCGTTCGCTCGAGAACCTGCTGCGCGAGCGCGGCAAGAACGCCTATGCCGATGCCGTCGCCCACGCTGGCGGTATGCCGGTCGACTTCCGTTATCAGTACGAGCCCAAGGGCCTCGGCCATGCTATTCGCTCTGCTGCCGACGCCGTGGCAGGGGAGAACTTCCTGGTTCTTCTGGGCGACTACGTTGTGCCTAACCGCGATATCTGCGACAAGATGCTCGCCGTTTCCAAGGAGCACGGTGGCGCTTCGGTTATCGCCGTCGCTGCTTGCTCGCCCGAGGAAGTCAGCCGCTACGGCGTTATCGCCGGCGAGCGCGTCGGTTCGCTCGAGGGCGCCGAGGACGTTGCCGATGCCGAGCCGGGCGCTGTCTGGCGTATCGGCGGTCTGGTTGAGAAGCCCGCTCCCGAGGCTGCTCCGTCCAACCTGTACATCGTCGGTCGCTACCTGCTGAGCCCGCTGGTCATGGACCTGCTGGCAGATCAGCAGGCCGGCAAGGGCGGCGAGATCCAGCTCACCGACGCCATGGCCCGTTCGCTCGACCGCGAGGCCATGTACGCCGTCGTCATCGACCCGCTTTCGGGCTATGACACCGGCACTCCCTCCGGCTGGATGGCCACCAACGCCCTCATGGCCGCAAGCGATCCTCGCTTCGCCGACGCCTTCTGGGACGCCATCGACGAGCGCGGCGGCTTAAAGCGTTAACGCAAGTAAGAAACGCAAACGGGTGCGGACTTCGGTCTGCGCCCGTTTTTTATGCGCGCTACATCTCGGCTTCGGAAAATGCGTCCCACTATTTGGCTGAATTCTGGGATGCATTTTCCGGCTGAGGCCTCTAGCGGAAAGCGTGTCCCGGAATACCGGCTCAAACTGGGTTGCAGTTTCCCAAACGGGCCTGTTCCGGAAACTGCGACCCGGAATATCGGTTCAGAACGGGATGTGCTTTCCCAAACAGGGCTCAATCGGAAGCTGCGTCCCAGTTTGAGGCCTCAAAACGGGACGCAGCTTCCGCCCGGCCAACCCTCGCCGCCATTCCGCCATTCAGTGGTGCGCATCAGCGGTCTCGTTCACAGAAAATATATGAACAGATGTTCGATACATATATATCTACCTGCGTGTTTTCTGTCGAAAAACTTTGCTACTCCAAAAACTCAATCGCGTCAAGGCTTTTCTTGCCCAACGGTCGGTACCTGATAAACTATTAGGTTGCGATAACTGGCGAAGCTATGCCTCGCCAACCCACCGAGCATTTCCGTGAAGGAGGAAAAACCTGGTGACCTACGCATACACTGCCACTGAGCGCAAGCGCGTCAGCTTCGGGAAAATCCCGGAGGCCATGGAGCTCCCCAACCTTATCTCTGTTCAAAGGGAATCCTTTGAGCGTTTTAAGGATGAGGGCCTTCGTGAGGCGTTCAAGGAATCCAGCCCCATCCAGAGTCAGAACCATGTTCTCGAGGTTACCTTCGGCGAGCATCAGTTCGGCGACCCCGCGCACACCGTCGAGGAGTGCCGCGAGAAGGATATGACCTATCAGGCTCCGCTTCTGACCGACGTCCGTCTCACCAACAAGGAGACCGGCGAGATCAAGGAGCAGCTCGTCTTCATGGGCGACTTCCCCATGATGACCGATCAGGGCACCTTCATCATCAACGGTACCGAGCGTATCGTCGTCTCGCAGCTCGTCCGCTCCCCGGGCGTGTACTACAGCTCCGAGATGGATTCGGGCAAGCAGATCTACAAGGCCCAGATCATCCCGTCCCGCGGTGCCTGGCTTGAGTTTGAGGTCGACAAGCGCGACCAGCTCATGGTCTCCATCGACCGTAAGCGCAAGCAGAGCGCCACGATGTTCCTGCGCGCCCTTGGCATCGCCGTCACCAACGACGACATCATCGAGCTGCTCGGCAACTCCGATGTGATCAAGCGCACCCTGGAGCGCGACACCGCCCTCACCCGCGAGGACGCCCTCATCGAGATCTACCGTCGTCTGCGCCCGGGCGAGCCTCCCACCGTGGACGCTTCCCGCAGCCTGCTCGAGGGTCTGCTCTTTAACCCGCAGCGCTACGACCTGGCCCGCGTCGGTCGTTACAAGGTCAACAAGAAGCTCAACCTCACCACCGAGGAAGAGGTCACGGTGCTTACCGACGAGGATATCGTCGCGACGCTGCGCTACCTCCTGTCCCTCGCTGCCGGCGAGCAGGGCTTCAAGGTCGACGACATCGACCACTTTGGCAACCGCCGCATCCGCACCGTCGGCGAACTCGTCGCCAACCAGTTCCGTATCGGCATGAGCCGTATGGAGCGCGTCGTCCGTGAGCGCATGAGCTCCCAGGACATCGACGAGATCACCCCGCAGTCGCTCATCAACATCCGCCCGATCGTGGCCTCCATCAAGGAGTTCTTCGGTTCCTCGCAGCTCTCGCAGTTCATGGACCAAGCGAACCCCCTGACCGGTCTGACCCACAAGCGCCGTCTGTCCGCACTCGGCCCTGGTGGTCTTGCCGGTCACAAGTCTGGCTCCAGCCGCCGCACCAACGTGCCGACGGCCGTCCGCGACGTTCACAACTCGCACTACAGCCGCATGTGCCCGATCGAGACCCCCGAAGGCCCCAACATCGGCCTGATCGGCTCGCTCGCCCTCTACGCCCGCGTCAACGAGTATGGCTTCATCGAGGCCCCGTTCCGTCGCGTCGAGAACGGCGTTGCCACCGATCAGATCGACTGGATGACCGCTGACGAGGAAGAGAAGCACGTCATCGCGCCGGCCAACACGCCGCTCGATCCCAAGACCAACGAGTTCATCACGACCGATGCCGAGGGCAAGATCGTCCGCCCGCACACCGTGATCGCCCGTACCCGCGACTTCGACGGCTCCTTCGGCGCTCCCGCCGACGTGCCCGTCGAGGACGTCGACTACATGGACGTCTCGCCGCGTCAGATGCTCTCCGTCGCAGCCACGCTGATCCCGTTCCTTGAGCACGACGACGCCAAGCGTACGCTGATGGGCGCTAACATGCAGCGTCAGGCCGTGCCGCTGGTTCACCCCGCCGCTCCCTATGTCGGTACCGGCATGGAGCGTCGCGCCGCTCTGGACTCCGGCGAGGTCACCCTGGCCAAGAACGCCGGCGAGGTCATCTTTGCCGACGCCGCCAAGATTATCGTCAAGCATGCCGGCGGCATGGACGAGTATCACCTGGCCAAGTACCAGCGCTCCAACCAGTCCACCTGCATCAACCACCGTCCGCTCGTGCGCGTCGGTGACACCGTTGAGCAGGGCGAGCCTCTGGCCGACGGTCCTTCGACCGATCACGGCGAGCTCGCACTGGGCCAGAACCTCACCGTGGCCTACATGCCGTGGGAAGGCTTCAACTACGAGGACGGTATCGTCGTGTCCGAGCGCCTGGTGGCCGAGGACCTGCTGACGACCATCAACATCACCCGTCACGAGATCGACGCCCGCGACACCAAGCTCGGCCCCGAGGAGATTACCCGCGAGATCCCGAACCTCTCCGAGGATATGCTTGCCAACCTCGACGAGGACGGCATCATCCGCATCGGCGCCGAGGTCGGCCCTGGCGACATCCTGGTCGGCAAGGTCACGCCTAAGGGCGAGAGCGCTCTGACCGCCGAAGAGCGCCTGCTGCGCGCCATCTTCGGTGCCAAGGCCCACGACGTCCGCGATACCTCCCTTAAGATGCCTCACGGCGCTTACGGCCGCGTCATCGACGTCGTCCGCTTTAGCCGCGAGAACGGCGACGACCTGGCCCCCGGCGTCAACGAGCAGGTGCGCGTCTACGTCGCCCAGCGTCGTAAGATCCAGCAGGGCGATAAGATCGCCGGCCGCCACGGCAACAAGGGTGTTATCTGTAACGTTCTGCCGGTCGAGGACATGCCCTACATGGCTGACGGTACCCCGATCGACGTTATCCTCAACCCGCTGGGCGTTCCTTCGCGTATGAACGTCGGCCAGCTGCTCGAGTGCCACCTTGGCTGGGCTGCTGCCTGCGGTTGGGATACCGAGCAGGCCGACTCCGACAAGTACGTCCCCGGTCCGTTCTTCACCGCCACGCCCGTCTTCGACGGCGCCAAGGAGGACGAGATCGCCGAGGTCATCCGTCGTGCCAACAAGAACATGCTCAACAAGGCCACCGCTGCCTTTGGCGATCACATGCGCCCCGAGTTCGTCACCCAGCTTGACGAGCGCGGCAAGACCCGTCTGTTCGACGGCCGCACCGGTGAGGAGTTCCGCGAGCCCATTACCGTGGGTACGTCCTACATCCTCAAGCTCGGCCACATGGTCGACGACAAGATCCACGCCCGTTCGACCGGCCCTTACAGCCTGGTTACCCAGCAGCCTCTGGGCGGCAAGGCCCAGTTCGGCGGCCAGCGCTTCGGCGAGATGGAAGTTTGGGCACTGTACGCTTACGGTGCTTCCAACGTCCTGCAGGAGATCCTGACCGTCAAGTCCGACGATACCGTGGGCCGCGTCAAGACCTACGAGTCCATCGTCAAGGGCGAGAACGTTCCTGTCCCGGGTATCCCCGAGTCCTTCAAGGTTCTCGTCAAGGAGATTCGCTCCCTCGCACTGGACATCGAGCCCATGCACGATGCCGACGAGGACGCCTCCGCCCCTGTGACCGCCGAGGAGACCTCCGCTCTCGACGACCTGGCTGCGCTCGCCGGCGTTGACGCCGACGTCGAGGCCGAGGATGCCGAGACCGCCGAGGCGCCCGAGGCTGTCGCCGCCACGACCACTGATAAGGAGTAGTTGACTGTGGCAGATTTCGAAGCTACTGATTTTGACTCGGTAAAGATCTCCCTTGCCTCCGCCGACCAGATCCGTTCCTGGTCGCACGGTGAGGTCAAGAAGCCGGAGACCATCAATTACCGTACCCTCAAGCCCGAGAAGGACGGCCTGTTCTGCGAGAAGATCTTCGGTCCCGCCAAGGACTGGGAGTGCTCCTGCGGCAAGTACAAGGGCATCCGCTTTAAGGGCATCGTCTGCGAGCGCTGCGGCGTCGAGGTCACCTCGGCCAAGGTGCGTCGCGACCGCATGGGCCACATCGAGCTCGCCGCTCCCGTGTCCCACATCTGGTACTTCAAGAGCCCCACGAGCTTCCCGATGAGCCGTATGCTCGACATCAAGTCCAAGGACCTCGAGAAGGTTCTGTACTTCGCCAGCTACATCATCACCGAGGTTGACTACGAGGCTCGCGAGGCCGACGCCGACGACCTGCGCGAGGAGCTCGCCGCCGATCTGGAAGAGATCGATGCCGAGTGCGCCCGCCAGATCGAGTCCCTCAAGGAGCAGGGCGACCCCGAGAACTTTGACGAGTTCTCCGACGAGGAGCCGCTGGCCCCCGAGGAGATCGCCTCCGGCATCGTCGACATCGAGGAAGAGTGCAAGGACGAGAAGCAGCTCCGCACGGACGCCTTCAACGCCTTCATGAAGCTCACCGAGCGCGACCTCATCTCCGATGAGCCGCTGTTCCGCGAGATGACCCGTTACTACTCCATGTACTTCAAGGGTGGCATGGGTGCCGAGGCCGTCCGCGACCTGCTCGCTGCCATCGACCTCCCCTCCGAGGCCGAGAAGCTCAAGGCCATCATCGCCGACGAGGATTCCCAGAAGCAGAAGCGCGAGAAGGCCGTCAAGCGCCTTGAGGTCGTTGACGCCTTCCTGAAGGGTGGCAACAGCCCCGCGAACATGATCCTGGACGTCATCCCGGTCATTCCGCCCGATCTGCGCCCGATGGTCCAGCTCGACGGCGGCCGCTTCGCCGCGTCCGACCTCAACGACCTGTATCGTCGCGTGATCAACCGTAACAACCGACTCAAGCGCCTGCTCGACCTGGACGCCCCTGCGATCATCGTGAACAACGAGAAGCGCATGCTCCAGGAGTCCGTGGACGCCCTGTTCGACAACGGCCGTCGTGGTCGCCCGGTCTCTGGCCGTGGCGGTCGCCCGCTCAAGTCGCTCGCCGAGGCCCTCAAGGGCAAGCAGGGCCGTTTCCGTCAGAACCTGCTGGGTAAGCGTGTCGACTACTCCGGCCGTTCGGTTATCGTTACCGACCCCAAGCTGCTGCTGCACCAGTGCGGTCTGCCCAAGACCATGGCGCTGGAGCTCTTCAAGCCCTTCGTCATGAAGCGCCTGGTCGAGCTTGGCAAGGTCGAGAACATCAAGGGCGCCAAGCGCGCTATCGACCGCGGTGCCACCTTTGTGTGGGATATCCTCGAAGAGGTCATCGATGGCCGCGTCGTGCTGCTCAACCGCGCACCGACCCTGCACCGTCTGTCCATCCAGGCCTTTGAGCCGGTTCTGGTCGAGGGCAAGGCTATCCACCTGCACCCGCTGGTCTGCTCGCCCTTCAACGCCGACTTCGACGGCGACCAGATGTCTGTCCACGTGCCGCTGTCCAGCCAGGCTCAGGCCGAGGCCCGCGTGCTCATGCTCTCTGCGAACAACCTGCGCTCGCCGGCATCCGGCAAGCCGGTCAACATCCCCTCGCAGGACATGATCATCGGTGTGTACTACCTCACCCAGGTCCGCGACGGTCTGCCGGGCGAGAACCACGTGTTCTCGAGCTTCGACGACGCGCTGCACGCCTATGACTGCCGCTCCGAGGTCGACATGCAGGCCAAGATTCAGGTCCGCGTGTCCGCCGAGAACGCCAACGTCATCAACGAGGACGGCACCCGTATCTTCCGCGTCAAGAATGGCAAGAACGAGTTCGTCGACTACGACGTCACCGGTAACAAGACCGCACGCTTCGAGACCTCTATCGGTCGCATCATCTTCAACCGCCAGTGCCTGCCCGAAGACTACGAGTTCATGAACTACAAGATGGTCAAGGGCGACGTGGCCAAGCTGGTTGCCGACTGCTGCGATCGTTACCCCGAGGCCAAGGTCGGTCCGATCCTCGACGCCATCAAGTACTCCGGCTTCCACTACGCTACCCGCGCCGGCCTCACCATCTCGGTGTGGGACGCTCTCATCCCTGCCGAGAAGCAGGAGCTGCTCGACCGCGCCCAGGCTAACGTCGACCAGATCAACGAGTACTTCGAGGAGGGCTTCATCAACGAGACGGAGCGCCACATCGAAGTCGTTAACGAGTGGACCGCTTGTACCGACAAGGTCGCAGCGCTCATGCTCGACTTGTTCGACGAGGAGAACCCGCTCTACATGATGGCCGACTCCGGCGCCCGTGGTTCTAAGACCCAGCTGCGTCAGCTCGGCGGCATGCGTGGCCTGATGGCAGACATGTCCGGCGAGACGATCGACCTTCCCATTAAGGCGAACTTCCGCGAGGGCCTGCTGCCGCTCGAGTACTTCATTTCGACCTACGGCGCCCGTAAGGGCCTGGTCGATACCGCATCCCACACCTCGGACTCTGGTTACCTGACCCGTCGTCTGGTCGACGTGGCCCAAGACGTCATCGTCCGCGAGGAGGACTGCGGTACGCACGAGGGCGTCACCTACAACCTCATCATCCCCGGCACCACCGACCTCAACACCGACCTCGTCGGCCGTTGCTTCATTGAGGACGTCGTGGCTCCCGATGGCACCGTGCTCTTTGAGCAGGACGGCTACATCGAGAAGGTCGCTGACATCCAGAAGATGGTCGATGCCGGCCTTAAGAAGGTCAAGCTTCGCGCGCTGCTCACCTGCCGCTCCAAGTACGGCGTGTGCCAGAAGTGCTACGGCTGGGATCTTTCCACCCGTCGTCCGGTCGCCATCGGTACCGCGGTCGGCATTATTGCCGCCCAGTCCATCGGCGAGCCCGGTACGCAGCTTACGATGCGTACCATTCACTCCGGCGGCGTCGCTGGCGTCGACGATATTACGCAGGGTCTGCCTACGGTCAGCCGTATGTTCGATATCGTCGGCAACGTCAACGAGAAGATCCTGGGTCGCGAGGCCGAGCTGGCTCCGTACTCTGGTCACCTCTCGATTAAGCCCGAGAAGTCCGAGTACGTGCTGACGCTCACCGACTCCGAGGATCACACCCGTGTCCTCGACGAGCGTCGCGTCCCCGCTTCGGTGCGCTTCATGCCCGAGATCGAGGACGGCTGCGAGGTTCGCGCTGGCGACCAGATCACCAAGGGCTTCGTCAACTTCCGCAACCTGCGCAAGCTGACCGACATCGAGTCGACGATGCACACCTTCGTCGAGAGCGTCAAGGACGTCTACACCAGCCAGGGCGTCGACCTGAACGACAAGCACATCGAGGTGCTCGCACGCCAGATGCTGCGTCGCGTTCAGATCACCAACCCCGGCGACTCCAAGTACCTGCTTGGTCAGTACGTCGACCGCTACGAGTTTGCCGACGAGGTCGAGCGCGTTGCCCGTCTGGGCGGTCAGGCTCCCGTGGCCGAGCCCGTCATCCTGGGTACGCTCAAGGTCGCGTCCAACATCGACTCCTGGCTGTCGAGCGCTTCGTTCATCCGTACCGCCGGCGTCCTTACCGAGGCTGCTATTGAGGGCAAGGTCGACCACCTGCTCGACCTTAAGTCCAACGTCATCGTCGGTAAGAAGATCCCGGCTGGTACCGGCCTCAAGCCGTACGCCAACGCCAAGCTGACGTATCGCACGGCCGACGGCTACGTGGACATCGATGGCCCGGCTTCGCCCAACGCCAAGTCGCTGCCCGAGTGGGCTCCTGTGGAGCTCAAGGACCTGGACGAGCAGCTCCCGCAGCAGCTCGACTGGGCCGGCTATGACGAGTTCGGTGGTGCTGACGGTTCGTTCACTCGCAACGGCCACACCATCTCCGCCGAGAAGGCTCGCCTGTACCTGTTCGACGACCTGGGCGTGTCGCAGCGCTGGACCAACAAGTTCAGCGAGGTCGGCATCGAGACGGTCGGCGACCTGGTCGGCAAGTCCGAGGAGGATCTGCTGCGCATCGATGGCATCGGTGCTAAGGCGATCGAGGAGCTCCGTGACGGCCTGGAGGCCCACGACCTGCTCTACATCCTCGAGAACAACGACGACGTTGCCGACGAGGAAGACCTCTCGCAGCTGCTGCAGATGGTCTTTAGCCCCGACGGTCCGGACGACATCCTGCTGGGCACCTCCGCCACGCCGACGCATCACGCCGACGCCGACGAGGAGCTCCTGGGCGCCCCGATCGACGACAAGAAGGCTCCCGCCAACGGTGCCATCAACGAGGACATGGCTTCCCTCGACGAGCTGCTCAACCAGCTCGTGGACACCGACGACGCCGAAGAGGCCAAGGACAACGACGAGGAGTAATTTCCTAGTACGTTAACCGTCCTTCCAAAGACCCGCTTCCCAACAGGGGGGCGGGTCTTTTTTGGTGAGGAACGTTGCCCCGACGAGCACGTCGGATTCCCGGAACGGGCCGCCCGCTGTTTAAGTTTGTCGCGAGTTCCGCACGCAAAGGAAAGCACTTAATGTGCTTTCCGTCTTGCGCAGGACTGTAGAGCAGCAAACTTAAACAGCGGGCGGCCCGTTCCGGGAATCTGCCCCCGCGCACAGAAGGGGATTCCTTTTGCCAAAAAGGGACGGTTTATTTTGGTAGGTTTTTCCTGCTTGAATTTGAAACATTTCGTCCGGCCAGAGCGTATCTATGGTGAGGGCCTCATCGAGAACCAATAACGTCACCGGGAGGTGATTATGGAAGAACAAGCATTTAGACAGGCGGTCGAAGACCACCGGGATGTCGTGTTTCGGATCGCATTGACGTACCTGCGCGATCGCGCCGATG
>CABQHZ010000036.1 GCA_902464175.1 uncultured Collinsella sp.
GACCTGGTCAAGACGGACACGTCGCTGAGCAAAAAGCTCACCTCGCTGACGAAGGCCACCATGCCCAAGGACGCCGTGTTCCCCCAACTTGCCGAGGACGATGACACTACAGAGTAGTCATTGGGTAGTCGTTTAAGAACGTCCCCAATGGCTATGTCACGGATGCGTCAGCGTTTGGTATGCCTGCAATGTGCAGCGCATAAAATCGATGCCGCAGGGCGATGCTGATGCTATAGTTACTGCGGTTAATGAGGGTCAAGAGAAAGGTTACAGGTGAAATCCAAACCTCGACCATACAGTCGATGACCCCATGCAGGTGCTTTTTTGCGCATGCACGGGGTGTAAGCGTCGAGCGGCGTGCCGCCCGCGCATGCGTATACATATCCAGAAGCCCCCGGACGCCGCACGCGCGGCCGCGTCCGGAGGAATAATGATGGGGAGCACCATTGAATTATCTGAGTGAGATGCTCAAATTGCCGGTCTTGGACGTCGACGGCGAAAAGCTCGGCGTGGTCAACGATTTTGGCATTGCAACCGGCGAAGTTTTTCCGCACGTGACGTCGCTCGCGTTCCGTGGTCCCGGCAAGACGCCGTTCATGATCAGCTGGCGCAAATGGGTCGACCGCATCGACGAGACGGGTGTACACCTTAAGACGTCGGCCACCGAAATCCGTTTTTCGTACCTGCAGCCGACCGAGCTCTTGCTTGCCCGTGACGTGCTCAACAAGCAGATTGTCGACACGCAGGGCATGAAGGTCGTGCGCGTAAACGACATCAAGTTTTCCATGTCGGGCGAAAACCAGCTGCGCCTGCTGGGCGCCGAGGTCGGTGCCCGCGGTCTGCTACGCGCCATCAGCCCCGCGCTCGAGCATATCGTTGAAGGCTTTATGAAGCACCTGGGCAAGCCGCTCAGTGAGGATATCATCGCTTGGTCCTACATGGACCTGCTCGACCGCTCGACCAAGAACATTCAACTCTCGGTGTCGCACAAGACGCTCGGCGAGCTGCACCCTGCCGACATCGCCGACATTATCGAGCAGCTCGACCCGCGCCTACGTGCGCAGGTGTTTGCGCAGCTCGATACTGCCCAGGCCGCCGAGGCCATCTCGGAGTTTGATGACGACGAGCTTATGACCGAGATGCTCGAGGGCCTGTCCGACACGGACGCATCGTCGATGCTGGCCATGATGGACCCGGACGACGCCGCCGATCTGATCGACGAGCTCGATTACGAGAAGGCCGAGAAGCTCCTGCGCCTGATGGGCGTCAAGGAAGAGAAAGCGATTCGTAACCTGCTGGGGTATGAGGACAACACCGCCGGCCGCATCATGACCTCGGAGTTTGTCTCCCTGCCCGCCACGGCAACGGTCGGTGACGCCATCGAGGCGATTCGCGAGCTCGACGAGGACTTCGAGAGCGTCTACTACGTCTATACCGAGGATCCGAGCGGCATGCTGACCGGCGTGCTTTCGCTGCGCACGCTGATCGTAGCCGACCGCGACGCCACGCTGGGTCAGCTGGCCTATCGCGACCTGGTCTATGTGTCGCCCGACGAGGACCAGGAAGACGTGACGGACGAGATGACCAAGTATGACCTGGTCGCTATCCCCGTCTGCGACGAGAACCGTCATATCCTGGGTATCGTAACCTTCGACGACGCCATGGACGTTATCGCCGAGGAGCATCAGGAGGACCTGCAGATCGCCGGTGTCGGCTCGGGCGATAGCGCGTCGGACGACTCGACGAACGTGCTCAGCTGGTTCGTGCATCGTCAGTACTGGGTTGTTGTATGGGGCATCGCATCGTGCATCATGGCGACCGTGCTGGGAACGGCGCTCGGCTCCGCGCATCTGGTGGTGTTCCCCATGTGCGCCATGCCGCTCGTGCTGCTGGCGGCCTCGCGCATGGTGTCGTTCGTCAAGAACTACTTCCTGGAGTATGACGGTCACGACGACGAGCCCAAGCCATATCTGGGGTTCTTCTTCCAGAGTACGGGCATGGGCCTGATTCTGTCACTCGTGACCTACCTGTGCGCCCAGCTGGTGCGCACCGCCGCGTTCCCCGATGCGCCCATGTTTGAGGAGCAACTCTTTACCGGGTGTTTTAATATCGCTGCCATCATTTGCCTGGTTGGCAACATGAGTGCCGTGATTTACCTGATGGTGCTGTTCTGGCGTGACGAGCATGACCTCAACACGTCGGGCACCGCCATGAACGTCATTGCCGTCATGATCTCGTGCGTGGCGTATTGCATCGCCGCGGTGCTGCTCGCCATGTCGGTCATGGGTTAGGTGGTCGCGTGCAAAATACCAAGCAAAAGTCGGGCACCAAGCAAAAGCTGACCATCGCGGCCATCTTTGGCGCTATGGGTCCCGGTCTGCTGGCGGCGCTTTCGGGCAATGACGCCGGCGGCATTGCAACGTATTCCAGCGCGGGCGCCAGCTATGGCTACAAGATGCTCTGGATGCTTCCCGTCATGACTGTGCTGCTCATCGTGACGCAGGAGACCGCGGCGCGCTGCGGCTGCGTCACGGGTAAGGGCCTGGCATCGCTCATTCGCGAGCGCTTTGGCGTGCGCAAGAGTGTACTTGCTATGGCGGCGCTGTTGATCGCCAACACGGCTGTGACCATTTCGGAGTTTGCGGGCATCGCCAGCGGTCTTGCTCTCTTTGGCGTGCCGGCGAGCATCTCGGTGCCGTTGGTGGCGCTGCTGGTATGGATGCTTACCATGTCGGGTAGTTTCCAGCGCATCGAGAAGATTCTGCTGCTGGTGAGCTGCGTGTTCGTGACCTATATCGTCGCCGCGTTTATGGCTGGCCCCAACTGGGGTGAGGTCGCGGTCGACCTGGTCGTGCCTAACATTCAAAATGACCCCAGCTACGTGTCGCTCGTGGTCGCAACGATCGGTACCACCATCGCGCCGTGGATGATTTTCTTGGCGCAGAACAACGTGGTCGATAAGAACGCGGGCGAGGACGACATCGTGCTGCAGCGTATTGATACCGTGAGCGGCTCGCTTGCCGCCGATGTTATTGCCGGCTTTATTATCATCACGACCGGCACGGTGTTGTTCCCGGCGGGTATTCAGATTAGCGATGCTGCCGATGCTGCCCGCGCGCTGGAGCCTATTGCGGGTCAGTGGTCTACGGTACTGTTTGCCTCGGGCCTGGTCGCGGCGAGTTTCTTGGCTGCCTGCGTGCTGCCGGGCGTTACGTCGAGCGCTATCTGCGAGGCATTTGGCTGGGAGCGCGGTGCCGACCGCAGCTGGGACGAGGCCCCGGTCTATCGCGGCATCATTACGGCCATCATCGGTATCTCTGCCGTGCTGGTGCTTATGCCCGGCGTCGATCTGTTCCAGATTATGATGACCTCGCAGGTCATCAATGGCGTGCTACTGCCCGTGGTTCTGGTGTTCCAGGTGGTTATCGCCGCCGACCGTCACATTATGGGCGCCAACCGCAACGGCCGCGTATGGAACGTGCTCACGTGGGCGACTATCGGCGTGATTACGGTGCTCACGGTCGTCATGTTTGTCCTGCAGGCGATGGGCTACAGCGCTTAACGCCCACTTTTGCTTCCGAACAGGCCGCAGCGATGGACTGCGGCCTGTTTTTTGCCCGCTATAGGGCATTAGTTATATGGCAGTGGACAAAAAATGCCAAATATGAGTACTGTTGCTAAGTGAATAGCATTTACATCCAAGAAGATAATGGACATAGCCGATAGTATGTTCATTAAAATTGGCTCCAATATGTCTTAAACCAGTCAGGTTGGCTGCTTTAGGGGGTTGTAGGGGTCGCTCGGACGTCATTTTGCCTGCTACTAAAATGGTAACAGTACTCATATTTGCCCCTTTTTGTCCACGACCCCTTGGAGCCGGCTCGAAAAGAGTGATTTTGGGTTGTTTGCTGCGGGTGTGGGCTTGGAAACAACGTTCGGGGTGGCGAGGCGCCCAGAATTTGGTCGCAAGGAGGGCGTTCCTCGGCTGTGTCAGGAGTGTCCCTGGGTGCCGGCACATAAGGAACGTCCCTAACTGCCGGAGGGGGTGCCTGCCGTGGCAGGCACCCCCTCCGGATGTGGAAAGTTTGCGCTGCGGGTTACTTGTCGGTGCCCAGCTTGTGCGGCTTGAGAGCGAGCGCATTGACGAGCGCGTCGGTGGCAGACTTGACGGCCGCCGGCTGAGGATCGTTGACGTGATCCTCGGGATGCACGGGCAGGTCCTTCTTAACGGCATCGTGAATCAAGTTGAGGTATTCGGTCACACCGGTGGTCGACAGGTGCGTGCCGTCGCCATCGAACAGGTCGTTGCGGTTGGCACTGTATCCGTACCAGTCGATAACGCGTACGTTCTTGTAGCGCGTAGCGGCGTTGGCGATAGCCTGGTTGGTAGAGCCAACCCACGGCTGCGGGCTGCGCGTGTTCACAAACACCACAATACGCTTATCTCCTGCATCGGCCATGATGGCGTCGATCTGGTCGTCGGTTACCAAGCCGTTGGTGCCCAGTGCAAAGACCACGATCTTGCCGGCAAGGTTCTGCTGGAGATAGCCCTCAAACGTCGCACGGCCCGCATCGAACTGGCGGCCCTTTTCGGCATCGATATGGCTGTGCGGGAACACACCGTCAAAGGCGTCCACGGCACGCAGCGACACGGAGTCGCCGATCATAAGCAGGTCGTAGGATCCGTCGGGGAAGCCGTCGTTGTCCTTGTCGGTGTCGTCGGCTGCCTGTTGGTCCGTTGGTGCGGTGTTCTTGGCTTCCTTGTTGAGGACTTCGGCGCCCTCACCGCTCAGTGCGGAGGTCTCCGGCACAAAGATCAGGCCGCCCAGCGCGATGACAAGCACGATCCCGCAAGTGGCGCACACGGGAATATGCGCGCGCACCCAGTTGGCGGGCGTGGTGGTGCCGTCGCGGAACTCGGATACGGTGCGCCCAAAGGCGCCCTTTCTAAACGGCGTCTCGATAAAGCGATAGGAGCATTCGGCTACGGCGACCACCAACAACACCTGCAAAATGTACTGCCACCACGGCGTATCGTTGATGTTGGCGACCGGGTTCATGAGCAGCAACAGCGGATAGTGCCACAGGTAGATGCTGTAGGAGCGCTTGCCAACCCATACGAGCGGCTCGGCGGATAGCGCGCGGGCCACCATTCCCTGGGGCTGCACGCAGGCTGCGATGACCATGAGCGTGAGGATAGAGCACAGCAGCGTGCCGCCACGATACTGGAACGCCGTGTAGCCGTTGGTGAACGCAACCATGGCGGCAAGGCCAACCAGGCCCACGATGCCCAGCACATCGATGGATGCGGGCGAGGACCAAAAGCGCACGAGGGCGCTCGGCTGGGCCGGGGCGGCTTCGGCTGCGTTATCGGCCTTCGCGTCCTGCTTGCCCTCGGCATTCTTGTCGTGCTTGGCGACGAGGCGGTCGAGCCCCAGGCGACGCGCGAGGCGCACGGGCGCCAGGTCGCGATCGGGGATAAAGGCCATCCAGGCGCCCAGCAGCAGCGAGAAGACGCGGGTGTCGGTGCCGTAGTACACGCGGCTGGGGTCGGCGGCGGGGTTATAGAGCACCATCATGGCGATGGCGGAGACAGCAGCCAGGCCCAGAACCACGCGGCGCGTGTTGGGCTTATTCATGTGCATGGATACCATAGCGAGCAGCAGCGGGGGCCAAACCAGGTAGAACTGTTCCTCGATGGCGAGCGACCAGAAGTGCGTAAGCGGCGAGGGATCGCCCAGAGCATTGAAGTACGAGACGTTTTGGGCAATCTGCCACCAGTTGTTGAAGAACAGCAGCGACGGCAGGATGTCGGGGCGCATCTTGGTGAGCATCACGTGGTTAAAGATGGTGCACAGCGCGCAGGTCACGAACACTACCGTTACCACGGCGGGGACCAGGCGGCGGATGCGGCGAATCCAGAAGCTCTTAAGGTCGATGCGGCCGGTCTTAGCGACTTCGTTGAGCAGCAAGCGCGTGATCAGATAGCCCGAAAGCACAAAGAAGATCGTGACGCCAAGCAGGCCGCCCTGAGCCCACGTGAGGTTGAGGTGATAGAGCACCACCGCGACGACGGCAAGCGTGCGCAGGCCGTCGAGGGCGGGAATGTAGCGGGATTTGGGACGAGCGGGCGTCTGGTCTGCGGTGGCGGCGCTGGCATGGTCCGCTTTGTTGGCGGGCGCACGATGAGGACTCGGGGCGCGTCGCGAGCCGCCGGTGCGGCGCTCGGCCCGCGGACGTTCGTGCGGCGCCGGTTCGTTGCCCGTGCGGCGTCGGCCGCGTGAGCTCGATTGCGGGAATTGTTCCATAAAACATCATCCAATGACGAGAATAATCAGCACGTATTCATTGTAGCCGCCTGCTCCTGTGAATGCTTGCTGCTGGCGCAACCTCAAGCGCGCGTTCACATCAAAGTGAACTAAAGTTATAGAGGTGCGAAAGCATACGATTGACGGCCGACGGTGGGCATAAGGCCCGCAGATGAGGGGGTTTCCATGGCAGATCGCGGCATCGTTGCGGTGTTCGGCAGCATGAACATGGACCTTTCGGTGGCGTGCGAGCGCATGCCGCGTGCGGGCGAGACCGTCGGCGGAAGCGGTTTTATCACCAACGCCGGCGGCAAGGGTGCAAACCAGGCTGTCGCCGCCGCGCGCATGGGTGCGCGCACGTGCATGATCGGCGCCGTCGGGCGCGATACATTTGGTGACGCACTGGTGGCGGGGCTCCAAGATGCCGGCGTGGGCGTTGAGTTTGTGGCGCGTCGCGACGACGTGGAGACGGGCACCGCGACTATCATTCGCTGCGAGAACGACAACCGCATCGTGTTATCGCCGGGCGCCAACCATGCGCTTTCGGGCGAGGACGTTGCCTGCGCGCTGCGCTATCTGGTGGCCGATGAGCTCGACGCCAATATCTGCGACCTCGCCCCGGCGGCCGGCGGCGTCTTTATCGCCCAGGGCGAATGCGACCTGATGGCCACGGCCGCGGCGCTCTCTTGCGCCCACAGGCTGGGGTTCTATACGGTCTTTAACCCGGCGCCGGCGTGCGACCTGCCGGCGGGAGCGTGGTCTGCGGTCGACTTGGTTTGTCCCAACGAGACCGAGTGCCAGGCGCTGACGGGCATCTTGCCCACGGATGACGCGAGCTGCGTCGCTGCGCTTGGGGCTTTGCTCGCCAAGGGCGCCGGTGCCGCGGTCATCACGCTGGGCGGATTCGGGTCGGTTACGCTCGGCGATGACGGAGGGCTGCTGCGCATGCCGGCGCTTTCGGGCGAGGTGGTCGACACCACGGCTGCGGGCGATACGTTTATCGGCGCACTTGCGGCGGCTCGGCTGCAGGGCTTGCCTCTCTTTGAGTGCATGGCCGCGGGCGCTCGCGCCTCGGCAGTGACGGTGTCGCGCCTGGGTGCTCAGCAATCGATTCCCACGCGCGCTGAAGTTGAACATAAGTTTGGTTTAGACGGTTTAGACGGAGAAGCGGAGTAGAACAATGGCAACCAAGAAGCTGATCCTTGATCTGGATATGGGTGTGGACGACGCCATGGCGCTCGCCTACGCCATCGCGAGCCCCGAGGTGGAGCTCGTCGGTATTACCACGTGCTTTGGCAACGTGCGCGTCGAGCAGTCGGCGCATAACTGTCTGGCGGTGCTTGACCTGTTGGGCCGTCCCGAGGTGCCGGTGTACCTGGGCGCCGATCGTCCCATTAAGGCGAACGAGCCCTATACGCCGCCGGCGTCCACCACGCTCATCCATGGTAAAAACGGCATTGGCGGCGCGAGCGTGCCCGCATCGCCCTACGAGCCGGTGGGGGCGACATCGGCCGATGGTAACGCGGCGGTCGATTATCTGATCGATGCCGCACGCACCTATGGACCCGATCTGGTCTACGTGGCGACCGGCCCGCTCTCAAACTTGGCGCTTGCCCTGGAGCGCGATGCGGCGGCGATGATGTCTATCGGCCGCGTGGTCGTTATGGGCGGCGCCTTGACCGTGCCCGGCAACGTGAGCGCGGGCGCCGAGGCCAACATGGCAAGCGATCCCGAGGCCGCCGACGCCGTGCTGCGCTCGGGCCGCAAACTCACCATGGTCGGTCTGGACGTGACGCATCGCGTGGTGCTTACGCGTCGCGATATCGCTGGCTGGACGGGTTCGGGCACTATGGCGGGTTGCGCGTTTGCAGGCATGGTCGAGCACTACATCGGCTCATACGAGATGAACGCGCCCTACCTGGGCGGCTGCGCGCTGCACGACCCGTTGGCCGTTGCCGTGGCGATTGATCCCACGCTCGTGGGCGCACTTGGCTGCAACCTGCGCGTGGACCTGCTCGGCGAGTACCGCGGCCGCACCATCTGCGATGAGCGCCGCGTGGCCGATCCGGACAAGAGTGCGCTCGTGGCGCTGACCGTCGACGCCCCGCGCTTCCTCGCCGAGTTCAAATCCCGCATGGCCCGCGTCCTGGGCTAAGTGCCTTCTACACCCGTCCCAGAAAAATCATCCGGTGGCAAAAGTAGTCAAAAGAGCCCCGTCCCAAATTAGCTACCGAGTAAATGCATCCGTTGGGGGGAATAGTTGCGTCACTTTGCTTGACAACAGGCTAAACTAGCTAATAAACATTTACTATTCTGTTTAGATTGAATTTTCGGTCGTTTAGTTGCCGAGCCAATGAGCTCGGCCGCGACCGTCGCTAGGGAGAAACGATGGCCAAAGCAAGTGTCCGCGAGATCAGCCGCATCACCGGCTTTTCGCCCGCGACCGTGTCCAACGCGCTCAACCGCAAGCGCAGCGTGAGCGAAGAGACCGCTAAGATCATCCTTGAGTGCGCGCAGTCACTCGGCTACCAGCAGTCGACGCAACTCGAGAGTATCCAGTTCGTGCTTGCGCGCAAGACGGGCGCCATCCTGGACGAGAGCACCTTCCACCCTGCGGTTATCGAGGGCGTGGAGCGCCAGGCGCGCCGCCACGGCATGAGCACGAGCTTTGTCTCGCTCGACTTTAGCGACCTGGACGCCGTGCGCCCGCAGGTCGAGGGCCTCATCGCCGATCCATCGGCCGCTATCGTGCTGATGGGTACCGAGCTGGGCGAGGAGGACTACGCCTTGTTCGCCAACGCCGCCGCCCACCTGATCGTGCTCGACGGCTGGAGCGACCGCCAGTACTTCGATGCCGTGGTCATCGCCAACACCGACTCGGTGCTGCGCGCCGTGGACCATCTTATCGAGAAAGGCCACAAGCAGATCGGCTATCTTGCCGGCGACCTGCGTATCCGCAACTTTAAGGATCGCGAGCGTGGATACCGTCAGGCGCTTGAGGACGCGGGCCTTGAGCCCAACCCGGCATGGCACATCACGCTGGGCACCACGCTCGAGGGCGCTTACCACGACATGGGCGCCTGGCTCGATACCGTCTCGCGCGACGACCTGCCGACGGCTTTCTTCGCTGAGAACGACGTGCTCGCCGTGGGCGCCATGCGCGCGCTCAACGAGCATGGCGTGCGCGTGCCCGACGACGTATCGATGATCGGCTTCGACGACCTGTCCGTGGGCGCCTTCTCCAATCCGCCGCTCACCACGGTGCATGTTCCCAAGCACGAGGTGGGCGAGATCGCGGTGCGCCGCCTGGTGGGCAACATCCGCAATCCCAAGAGCTATACCTGCAAGACGGCCGTATCGACCTATTTTGTCGAGCGCCAGAGCGTGCGCGAAATCTAGGCGGAGACGGCATCATCTGCGGCGTGCCAAAGCACACTAGGGCAGTAAACATAGCGTCATTCAGAAGAGGGTCCTTCGGGGCCCTCTTTTTTGTTCCCCTTGTATGTTCAGATTGTTTACATACCGTTTAGGCTGATTTCTCTACCGCCTACGGGTATTTCGCGTTAAACTTCTAAACAGAAGAGTAAAACATTTAGTAAACAGAACAAAACGAAACATGCGTCTGTTTACTGAACATGTGACTAGGGGAGGACGTACATGGATAAGATCAAGCTCGGTTTTGTGCCCACGCGCCGCAGTATCTTTAGCGCGCCGGACGCGATCAAGTATCGCGGCTTGACGGCTGACCGCCTGCGTGAGATCGGCGTCGACATCGTGGATATCGACGACATCAACGACGAGGGCCTGCTGTTCGACGACAGCCATATCGAGCCTATCGTCGAGAAGTTCCGCGCCGAGGGCGTCGACGGCATCATGCTCTGTCACGCCAACTTTGGCACCGAGTACGTCTGCGCCCGCCTTGCCCGCGAGCTCGGCCTGCCCGTGCTGCTGTGGGGCCCGCGCGACGAGCGCCCCGAGCCCGACGGCACCCGCCTGCGCGACAGCCAGTGTGGCCTGTTCGCCACCGGCAAGGTTCTGCGCCGCTTCCAGGTCCCCTTCACCTACATGACCAACTGCCGCCTGACCGATCCCGAGTTCGAGCGTGGCGTCTGGGACTTCTTGGCCGTGTGCAACGTCGTTAAGACCTTCAAGCACACCCGCATCCTGCAGATGGCCACCCGTCCGTTCGACTTCTGGTCCACCATGTGCAACGAGGGCGAGCTGCTCGAGAAGTTCAACATCCAGCTTTCGCCCATCCCCATGACCGAGCTTGTCCAGGCCGTGCGCGACGCCCAGGCCGACGAGCAGGCCATGGCCGCCATGCTGGACCATATCCGCGACAGCTTTGAGATCTGCATCCCCGAGGACAAGGTCCCCGCGGTCGCCGGTCTTGCCATCGCCATGAAGCGCCTGGTCGAGAAGTACGGCTGCAACGCCGGCGCCATTCAGTGCTGGAACGCTCTGCAGGACGAGTTGGGCATTATGCCCTGCGCCGCCAATGCCATCCTCAACGAGATGGGTATCCCCATCGTATGCGAGACCGACATCCATGGTGCCATCACCGCGCTGATGGTCGAGGCCGCCGACCTGGGCCGTCACCGCGGCATGTTCGCCGACTGGACCGTGCGCCATCCCGATAACGAGAACGGCGAGCTGTTGCAGCACTGCGGCCCCTGGCCCTGCAGCTGCGCGGCCGTCAAGCCCAAGCTCACCTACCCGCTGGCCTTCGATCACCCCGGCGCGCTGACGGCCGAGGCCAAGCACGGCGACCTCACCCTTGCCCGCTTTGACGGCGACAACGGCGAGTACTCGCTGCTGCTGGGCAACGCCCGCGGCATCGACGGCCCGGCCGGCATGGGCACCTACCTGTGGGTCGAGGTCGAAAACCTCAAGCGCCTCGAGGCCAAGATCGTCGAGGGTCCCTACATCCACCACTGCGTCGCCATTCACGCCAACGTGGTGCCGGTGCTCTACGAGGCATGTAAATACATTGGCATCCAGCCCGACCTATATGATCCCATCGAAGAAGACGTCAAAGCCTACCTGCGAGGAGAGTAGAAATGGCAACTATCGAAGAGCTTGAGTCCCTGCGTTGGGACCTCCGCCGCGATTGCGTCGACATCATCATGGCCGGCGCCGGCGGCCACATCGGCGGCGACATGTCGGTGATCGACGCGCTCATGACCCTCTACGCCAACCATCTGAACATTTCGCCCGAGACCGTCGACGATCCCAACCGCGACCGCTTCGTGCTCTCCAAGGGCCACGCCATGGAGGCCTACTACGCGGTGCTCTGCCACGAGGGCTATCTTGACCTCGATGACGTCAAGGCCCGCTTCTCCAAGTTCGGCAGCCCCTACATCGGCCACCCCAACAACAAGCTCAAGGGCATCGAGATGAACTCGGGCTCGCTGGGCCATGGTCTGCCCGTGGCCGTGGGCATGGCGCTTGCCGGCAAGATGGATGGCCGCGACTACCGCGTCTACACCATCATGGGCGACGGCGAGCTTGCTGAGGGCTCGGTCTGGGAGGGCGCCATGAGCGGCGGCAACTACCAGCTCGATAACCTGTGCGCGCTCGTGGACCGCAACCGCCTGCAGATCAGCGGTAGCACCGAGGACGTCATGAAGCAGGACTCACAGGAGGAGCGCTGGGCCGCCTTCGGTTGGAACGTGCTCTCCATTCCGGGCAACGACATTCAGGCCATCGACGCCGCGCTGACGCTTGCGGCCGAGACCAAGGGAAAGCCCACGGTTATCATCCTCAACACGGTGAAGGGCTATGGCTCGCCTGTTATGGAGGACAAGGCCGCCTGGCACCATCATCTGCCCAACAACGAGGAATATGCCCAGATCATCGCCGATTTCGCTGCCCATAAGGAGGCCATCAATGGCTAACAAGATCGCCAACCGCAAGGCTATCTGCGACACGCTGCTCGAGGCCGCCGCAACCGATAAAGACATCGTCGTCCTGTGCTCCGACTCCCGCGGCTCCGCATCGCTCACGCCGTTCTTCGATCAGTATCCCCAGCAGTCCGTCGAGGTCGGCATCGCCGAGCAGGACCTGGTGAGCATCGCCGCCGGCATGGCCTCGTGCGGCAAGAAAGCCTGGGCTGCCTCACCGGCATCCTTTGTGACCACGCGTTCGTATGAGCAGTGCAAGGTCGACGTTTCGTACTCCAACACCAACGTCAAGCTCATCGGTATCTCGGGCGGCGTGTCCTACGGCGCCCTGGGCATGAGCCACCACTCCGCGCAGGATATCGCCGCCATGAGCGCGATCCCCAACATGCGCGTGTACCTGCCGAGCGACCGCTTCCAGACCGCCGAGCTCGTGCGCGCGCTGGTCGCCGACAATAAGCCGGCCTACATCCGCGTGGGCCGCAACCCGGTCGAGGACGTGTACGCCGAGGGCGAGTGCCCGTTCCAGATGGATTGCGCCACCTGGGTGCGTCGCGGTACCGATGTGACGCTTGTCGCCACCGGTGAGATGGTCCGCCATGCCGTGGACGCCGCCGATCTGCTGGCCGAGCAGGGAATCTCGGCAACGGTGCTCGACATGTACTGCGTCAAGCCGCTCGACGCCGAGGCCGTGATCGAGGCCGCCGGCGCCACGCGCGCCGTCGTGACCGTCGAGGAGCACAGTCCCTTCGGTGGCCTGGGTTCCATGGTCGCGCAGGTCGTGGGTGAGCACTGCCCGCGTCCGGTCAAGTGCCTGAGCCTGCCCGATGCGCCGGTCATCACCGGTACGAGCCCCGAGGTCTTCGCGCACTACGGCCTCACCGGCGAAGGCATTGCCAAGGCTGTCGCCGAGTTCCTGCCCGCAGAGTAATTGGAATGTGACAAAGGGACAGTCCCTTTGTCACATTCATTTTGAAAGGGGTGGCCATGGGCCGCTACATCATCGGTATCGACCAGTCTACGCAGGGCACCAAGGCGCTGCTGGTGGACGAGGGCGGCCATTTGATTCATCGTGCCGACCGCTCGCATCGCCAGATTGTCAACGAGGCCGGCTGGGTGAGCCATGATCCAGCCGAGATCGCCGCCAACGTGCTGGCCGTGGCACGCGCCGTGGTGGAGGAGACCGGGGTCGATCCGGCCGACGTCGCCGGCATCGGCATCTCCAACCAGCGCGAGACCACCGTTGCCTGGAACCGCACGACGGGCGAGCCGCTGTGCGACGCCGTGGTGTGGCAGTGTGCCCGCGCCCGCGAGCTGTGCGACAAGCTGGCGGCGCGCGAGGACGTGGCCGAGCTGGTGCGCGACACGACGGGTCTGGTACTCTCGCCCTACTATCCGGCGGGCAAGATGGCTTGGATTCTCGCGAACGTTCCCACGGCTGCCGAGGCCGCGGCGGCAGGCGAGCTGTGTCTGGGCACCATCGATGCCTGGGTGGTCTGGACGCTCACGGGCGGCGCGGAGTTCCGCTGCGACTGGTCCAACGCCAGCCGCACGCAACTCTTTGACCTGCGCCGTGGCTGCTGGAGCGAGCCGGTGTGCGAGGCCTTTGGCGTTGACGTGGCCTGCCTGCCACAGGTGACCGATTCCGATGGCCTGTTTGGCATGACGGACCTGGGCGGCTTTTTGCCGGCACCCGTGCCCATTCACGGCGTGCTCGGCGACAGCCATGCCGCCTTGTTTGCGCAGGGCTGCCATAGCCGCGGCATGGCCAAGGCGACCTATGGCACCGGCAGCTCGGTCATGATGAACGTCGGCGACGAGTTCGTCGCCAGCTCGCACGGGCTTTCGAGCTCGCTCGCATGGCGCATGGACGGCGTGACCGAGTACGTGCTCGAGGGCAACGTGAGCTACGCCGGCGCCGTCAAGACGTGGCTGCGCGACGACCTGGAGCTCATCAACAATCCCGAGGAAGTCACCGACCTGTGCTACGCCGCCAATCCGGCAAGCCGTGTCTACTTTGTGCCGGCGTTCACTGGCCTGGGCGCGCCGCACTGGGCGAGCGATGCCGAGGGCTGCATCTTTGGCATGACGCGCACCACGGGCCGTGCGGAGTTCGTAAAGGCCGCTGACGAGTCGATCGCCTATCAGATCTTCGACGTGATTGATGCGATGGTCGAGGATTCGGGCGCGGCGTTGGCCGAGCTTCGTGTTGACGGCGGTCCCACGCGCGACGCATACCTGATGCAGTTTGAGAGCGACTTGGTTGGCTCGCCCATTCGCATCGCGAGCAACGACGAGATGAGCGGTCTGGGCGCGGCCTGGGCCTGCGGCATTGCGCTGGGCATGTACACGCGCGACGTCGTCGACGTCTACGGCGCCCGCGGCATCGTGGAGTCCACCATGTCCGCCGACGAGCGCGCCAAAAAGATCGCCGGCTGGCGCCATGCCGTGAAATCTACAATCGCGTACACCGCCTAGCATGATTATTCTGAGACGGGGATTAAAAACTCATTGATCCCCGTCCCGGGCAGCTCATTTGGGATGGGGCTTTTTGACTGGTATGATTGGTGCGACCATTCCAACCAGCTAAAAGAGCCCCGTCCCAAATTGACTACCGAGAGGATCTGCCATGGAGCGCATCGCGAGTTTTTCCGTTGACCATCTGCTGCTCGAGCCCGGCGTGTATGTGAGCCGCATCGACCGCGATCCGGCGACCGGCGCCGCCGTCACCACCTTTGACCTGCGCCTGACCACGCCCAACAAGGAGCCAGTTATGAACACGGCGGAGTGCCACACCATCGAGCATCTGGGTGCCACGTTCCTCCGCAATCATGCCGAGTGGTCGAGCCGCATTGTCTACTTTGGCCCCATGGGCTGCCGCACGGGCTTTTACCTGGTTGTCTTTGGTGAGCTGACGAGCGAGGAGATTTTGCCGCTCGTGCGCGAGCTGTTCGAGTTTGTTGCTGGTTTTGAGGGCGATATCCCCGGCGCCGCTCCCGAGGAGTGCGGTAACTATCTGGACCAGAACCTCCCCATGGCAAACTGGCTCGCGCGCCGTTATCTCGACCGCGACCTGGCCAATATCGACGAGAAGCACCTGCACTATCAGCAGGCATAAGGATGCTGGCAGGAATAGCGTTTGCGCCAGAAGCGCTCCCACTCTTGTGGGGGCGCTTTTTCATATCGAGCACTCAAAACAGAACGAGATTGTTCTAGAATGTTCGTACTGTCACATAAACGAACAGGAGTGAACATGCATATCTACTCTGTCAACGATCCCGAGTTCAAATCCTATGGCAACGTTTGGGATAACGTTCCGTCCGAGCTCACGTCGCCCGTGCTCGAGGCGCTCTCTGCCACGCCCATCCCCGAGGGCAGCAAGTACGTGGCAAGCGCGTCGGAGCTCGAGGGCGTCAAGGGTGCCGACAAACTGGGCTTTCTCATGTTTGGCGGCCGCCCCTTCCAGCTCGGCTGGTGCAACGGCCACAACACGCAGCTCAACTGCCTGGAGTATCACCGCGCCAGCGAGTTTAACCTGGGCGCCCGCGACTTTATCCTGCTCGTGGCGCATCGCTGGGAGATCGAGGACGGCAAGCTCGACACTGCGTGCGTCAAGGCGTTCCGCGTGCCGGCGGGTACGGTCGTCGAAGTCTTCAACACCACGCTCCACTACACGCCCTGCATGGTCGACGACGGCGGCTTCCAGGTGATGGTGGCGCTGCCGGCGGGCACCAATGGCCCGCGCCCCGAGGTCGCAGCCGACATGCCCGCCGCCGGCGACAGCTACTGCTACTGGAAGGCCGACAAGTGGGTTCTCTGCCACGCCGATAGCCCCAAGGCTGCCGAGGGCGGCTACGTGGGCCTCGTCGGCAAGAACCTCGACATCGCCTGTGACTAGCATCTTCCGTCTCGATCTGTAACATCTAGCGGGCTAAATCGTCTCTACCTGTTACAGATTGAGATAAACTGCGGGGGGGGGCTGCCCGAAAGTCTCGATCTGTAACACCAAGCCCGGTTTTGGCTGCCTACCTGTTACAGATCGAGACAAACCGCCCCAAACCACCACAAAGGTGCCTGTCCCCTT
>CABQHZ010000037.1 GCA_902464175.1 uncultured Collinsella sp.
GGCCCGCGCCCTCACTCGGCAGATCGATACCGCAGGTCTTGCCTAGGCCCCAGCGACGAAAGACCTCCTGCAGGCCCTCGGAATGTTGCTCGTCATAAAAGAACGCCTTGCCCATATCGTAGAAGACGGGGTCGCACGAGTTGGCAATACCCGACTGCAGCGTCATGGTGCCGTGTCCAGACGTCAGCCAGCAGCGCTTGCCCCAAGCCTTGCCCAAGCCCGTCCAATAGCCCGTGCAGTTGGTTGTCTGCGTTGAAGTGTAGGTTCCAAACTCAAGACCGGCCAGTGCCGAGAGCGGCTTGATGGTCGAGGCCGACATGTACTGTCCGCTAATGGCGCGGTTGAGCAGCGGGTGCGAACCCTTGTCATCATTGAGCTCGGTCCACACGTCATTTGAGACGCCGCCGATAAAGACGGACGGATCGAACTTGGGCTCGCTCGCCATGCCCAGGATCTCGCCATTGTTGGGATCGAGGCACACCACAGCGCCGTTGCCGGCATTGCTGTAGCCAGTGGTCTTGGCAAGCTCGATGGCGCTCGCCAGCGCCGTCTCACAGGCCTGTTGGATCTTAAGGTCGAGCGTGAGCTTAATGTCGGAGCCGGCCTTGGCGGGCACGGCGCCGGCCTGACCGGTCACATTGCCCGAGGCATCGACCTTGACGGTCTGCTCGCCACGAATACCCTGCAGCAGGTTTTCGTAGTAGCTCTCAACACCCGCCTGGCCCACGATATCGCCCGACTGGTACGTAATCCGGCCAGCAGAAGCATCATCATCGCCAGAGGTTTTCTTATTCTGGGCCTCGAGCTGCTCGGAGGTAATGGTGCCGGTATAGCCCAAGATATGGCATGCCGTCTCGCCATATGGATACTGGCGCTCGGTACGCTCGGCAATCTTGACGCCCGGGAACTCGCCGGCGTGCTCCTGAATATAGGCAACCGTGGAGCGACGGACGTCCGTCGCGATGGTATGCAGGCTCTGGGCGCCCTCGGAATTGTCCTGAATATTGCGCAGCACCGCCACGTAGGGCATACCGAGCACGTTGGCAAGATGGCGAACCAGAACCTCATCCTCGGCAAGGTCGCGGTAGGCCACGACAGCAAGTGAGGGACGGTTCTGGACAAGCGCCACGCCATTGCGGTCGAGGATGCGGCCGCGCACAGCGGGTGTGGTAACGGTGCGCGTCTGATTGCTATTAGCCTGCTTTTCGTAATAGTCCGACGAGACCATCTGCATGCCCCACAGCTTGACGGCAAGCGCCGCGAACATCGCGCCCACACCCGTGGTAAGGATGGAGAAGCGGCCCTTAAATGCGGTCGCCGCGGTATTGCCCTCACCCTCGGTGGCGCGCGGGGCCGTTCCATGCTGTGTATCGTAGGTAAAACGGGAATCGCCGCGACGCATAACGACCAGCGCGACCACAATGGCCACAACCAGCACGATACCGGCGATAATAACCGTCATCTGGGAAGACATCTACAGGCCTCCCCTATTTGAGCTTACGGGTCTTGGGCTTAAAGCGCATGCCCGTCTGGCGTCCGCCACGTGCGGAGAATCCATAACCGGACTGTGGCACGACGCCGGACATCAAAAACGGAATGGCAACCAGACCCGTCAGGATCGAAGACGGCAGCGCATGGCCGAAGATCGCCACGACAAAGCTCGTCTCCAAACCCATAAACAGCAAGATGATGCTGTAGATCACATTAATGACGAACGCGAAGGCGCCCACAGTGATGCCGCGCGCACTCGGGGTACCGCCCGTCTGACCGGCAGCGCTATGCACCAGGGCAAAAGAACCCACGGTCAGCAGGAGCGACATAACGCCCACCGGCACGGCAGCGGAAAGGTCATAGAACAAGCCGCTGCAAAAACCGCACACGACGGCACGGGTCGGGTCGCCCGAGAACACGCTTAGGCACACCAGGATAATCATAAAGTTGACGCGACCGCCCGCAATGGAGATCTGCGGTGCCAGGCCTGCCTGCAACAGCGCGCACACGATGGCGGCGATTACAAACGTGCGGGAGCTCATCCCCTGCTCATGTAGATCCATGGACATGCCCCCTATTCGCTCGAGCCGGAATCGGTCGTCTCGGACGTGTCGGAACTGTCATCCGGGCTCTCGTCCTTCGTCTTGGTCGCAGCATCGCGCGACGTTCCCTGCGGCGTGCTGTTGGCCGTGTTCACGTCCTCATCCGAGGCCGACTGTTCGTCGGTCAGCGAGGTAATGACCAGCACTTCCTCGTTGTTCTCGGCCGTCGTCTGGGCGCGCACCACAATGGTGTAGTACACGTCGTTTGCCGATTTCTCAACCGACGAGACGGTGCCGAGCGGTAGACCCTTGGGGAACACACCGCCAATGCCCGAGGTCACGATGATGTCGCCAACCTTAACGTCGGAGTCGACGCTCACGTACTCAAGACGCAGCGTGCCGTCAGCCTGACCCTGCAGCATGCCCTGGGCGCGCGTGTCCTGCACCATAGCGGACACGCCCGAGTTCTCGTCGCCAATCAGGCGCACGGTGGACGTCTTGGCCGAGACCTCGATAATCTGGCCTATGACACCGGCAGAACTCGTCACAGGCATGTTGATGGTAAGACCGTCGGCAGAACCCTTATCGATGGTGACGGTCGAGGTCCAGGCATCGCCCGAAGCGCCGACGATACGAGCTGCGGTTGATTTGAGGTTGTAGGTCGACTGCAGGCCGACCAGCCCCTCCAGTCGCTCGGCGGTCTTTTGAGCCTCGGAGAGCTCGGCAACCTTAGAGGTCAGTTCCTCGTTTTGCTTCTTAAGCTCGTCAAGCGTGTCCTGCGACGCCGTAAGGTTAGAGAACACGTTACCGATCGCATTGAAGGGAGCCGCCACAGCCGAGCCCACAAAGCGCACCGGCGAGGTAATCGTCGTCACGCCCGAGCGCACGGCATGAATCGGTCCTGCCTCGCCCTCGCGGATGTAAAACGTGAGCAGCAACACCGAAATCAGGCTGAAAACAATCAACGGGCGCATACCCGTTGATTGTCGCTTGGTATTCAGATTTGTGGAGAAACCCGAAGATCGTGCCAAATGGAATCCACCTTTTGGAAATTAAGCATTGGTCTGGACGAAGCCGCCATCAAACGCATTGGCCTCGAGCACGCGGGCACAGCCGTTAACAACGTTATCGAGCGCCGTGGGGCTAACATTGACCGAAACGCCGGTCTCATCGCGCAGGCGCACATCGAGACCGCGCAGCAGCGCGCCGCCACCGGTCAGCAAAATGCCATAGTACATAAGGTCCGAGGCAAGATCGGGAGGCGTAGCGTCGAGTGCGTCCTTGACGGCCTTGGCCATCTCGTCGAGCGGCTTGTTGAGTGCGCGACGAATCTCCTCGCTCTCGATGCGCACGGTCTTGGGCAGACCGGTGATCACGTCGCGGCCGTTGACCTCGACGTCGAGCTCGTCCTTGAGCGGCACGGCGGAGCCGACCTTGATCTTGATGTCCTCTGCCGTACGCTCGCCGATGGCCAGGTTGTAGGCATCACGAACGTGCGTGAGGATGGCCTGATCGAACTCGTCGCCGGCAATACGGATGGACTGCGAGACGACGATGCCGCCCATAGCGATAACGGCAACCTCGGTGGTACCGCCACCGATGTCGATGACCATGGAGCCGGTGGGTTCCTCGACGGGCAGGTCGGCGCCGATGGCAGCCGCCATGGGCTCTTCGATCAGATAGGCCTGGCGGGCACCGGCCTGGATCGTGGCCTCAAAGACAGCACGCTTCTCGACCGACGTGACACCGGAGGGAACGCAGACGACAACACGCGGACGCGGAGTCCACGGATAGCGCTTCTCGGACGCCTTGTCGATAAAGTAGCGAAGCATGGCCTCGGTAACATCGAAGTCGGCGATGACGCCGTCCTTCAGGGGACGAACGGCCACGATGTTGCCGGGCGTACGGCCGAGCATGCGCTTTGCCTCGATACCGACCGCCAAGATGCGCTCGTCGTTCTTGTCGATGGCGACAACAGAGGGCTCGCGAATGACGATGCCCTTGCCGCGCACGGAGACAAGCGTATTGGCGGTGCCGAGGTCGATGGCAAGATCGCCCGCATAGCTACCGAAGAACATATCCATCAAAGAAAACAACGCAACTCCTGATGTGTTGGATGATTGCTGGAAAACTACTAGCTCATCATACTAGCGCAAGCCCGGCGCCTCACTTGCGGTGAAGCGCCGGGCAAAGCTAAATCCCATAAGGTCACTACTGGTTGTCAGCAGCCGAGAAATCCATATCAAGCGAAGAAACGGCCCAGCCGATATGGTTGTCGGAGCGCACGAATTTGACGGTGTACTCCTGCTCGCCGCCCTTGGACAGCGATGCCTTCACCTTGGCGGTCGTCTCGGTCATGGACTGATCCATGCCCTCGACGGACACGGTGGCACCCTGCGGAATCGAGGAGATGATCATCGACTTAGCGTCCTCGGACAGGCTCGAGGCCAGGCAAGACTCGGCCTTTGCGGCGTCACCGTCGCCGGCAGCCTGGAACAGATCGGTAACGACAGACTCCTGAGACGGGAAGCCAAAGCCGCGCGTGTAGGCAAAGCCCAGACCGCCCGCGGCGATCAAAATGAGCAGAAGCAGCACGATGAAGACTTTAAGACCCGTGTGGCGATGGCGACGACGGACCTTGGCCTGCTTACGATCCTGACGGTCCTGCTGGACCATCTCGGACTCGGACAGCGTAAAGAAGCCGGTGTCCGAGGGATCGGGCATAAACTGACCGGTCGCGCCCGTAGGATCGAGCGGATCGACGGCAGGAGCGTCCATCGCGGGCGCCGGAGCCGTGGCCATAGCCGTCTGGGCAGACAGCGCAGCAAGCGAATCCTGCACGCGGGCAAGCTCATCGGCCTGCTCGGAGGTGAGCTGGTAGATGCCATCGGCAGTAGCGGCGTTAAAGGCGTCGAGTGCGTCGGAGGGACGGCCGGCGGCAGAAAGCGCCTGACCCATGCCGGCGTTGAGCGCACGCGTGTCGTCGCGGGGGCCGGCAAAGTCGATAGCCGTGCGGTAGGTCTCCACGGCATCCGCCGGACGGCCGAGCTTAATGAAGCAACGACCGAGCTCGCCGAGTGCGGCGGCAGGAGCCGGATTGGCGCCGTCGATGGCAGCCTGACGGAAGGCGGTTCCCGCGTTGGCATAGTCGCCCGATTGGAACAGCGCATTGCCCAGACCCAGATAGGCCTTGAACGGCGTGGCATAGGAAGCATCCTGCGTAGCAGCAGAGAACGCCTGAGCGGCCGTCGTGTAGTCGCCCACCGCGGCGAGCGCCTTGCCGCGGTTGGTGAGCAGCGCGCCGCGCTTGCCGTAGGTGCCGTCGTTGAGGGCGGCGGCATAGGCCTCGGCGGCCTCGGCATACATGCCCAGGTGCATCAAGGCGTTGCCACGAAGGTGGTCGGCCTCGCCCATAATCTCATCGGGAGTCTTTGCCGCCCCAAGCATCTGGGCTGCAGCGGAAAAATCACCCGCGCGGTAAGCGGCGCGGCCCTGTTGGATCAGCTGGCTATTCAAGGAAGTCCCCTTTACTCGTGAACGATCTCGACATGAACGATCTCGTCGCCGGCACGCAGCTGCGAAATCACATCGAGACCCTCGACCGTGGTACCAAAGACGGTGTAACCGGAATCGAGGTTATGCTGGGCACCCAGGCAGAAGTAGAACTGCGAACCCGCGGAATCGGGGTCCATGGAGCGCGCCATGGCAAGGGCGCCATCGACATGGCTGTTGCGCGGATTGGTGGCGAACTCGCCCTTGATGCAGTAGCCGGGGCCACCGGTACCGGGCATGCCGTCGGGGCCCTCAAGACCGGCGGCGACGTCGGCGCCGGACATGTCGCGGGTATTGGGGTCCCCGCCCTGGATAACAAAACCGGGCACATAGCGATGGAACTTAAGGCCATCATAGAAGCCCATCGTGGAAAGCTCGCAGAAGTTCGCGACATGAATGGGAGCGCCCTCGCCGTCAAACTTGACCTTGATGGTACCCTTCGACGTCTCGATTACGGCGCACTCGTCGCCGACAAGCTGATACCCGGGCGTGTAGAGCTCTTTCTTAAAACCAAACATGTGGTTCCTTCCTCGTGCGTTTAAAGCATATTTGTACGAATTGTAGCAATAAGCACGGGCTTACATCAATTGCGCACGTAGGTTATGCCGACTATGGCGAACTATTTTTAGGAACGCTGCTGCGGCTTCCAGGAACCCACATTGGCGTCGTACTGGTTCAGCGCGCTGTTGCCACCCTGCGCGATGGGCGCCAGGATCTCGCTTTGGTGGGAACTCATCGACTCGCCATCGGGAATGGCCAGCGAGATATCCCAGCTCTGGCAGATCACGTCAACGCGCTCATACATCCACTCGGCAAGCTGCTTTAAGTGGGCGATGTCGTCCGCATAGACCGTATCGTCCTGATACTTAAGATTGTTGAGCTCATCTTGCGTCTTTTTAATCTGGTCACGCAGGGCGTAGGCACTCTGCGACAGCTCCTGACGGGTGGACAGCGGCGTTCGGAGATAGCCGTTGTTAAAGGAATCGATGACCTCGCCAATCTGGTCCTCGTCAGCATAGGACACGATGGTCTGATACAGACCGTCCAGCCTGGTATAGAGCTGATCATCGGTGAGCACGGTTTCTTCCTGGACCACCTCCGCAGAATCGTCCTGCTTGGCATCGTCCTCAGTGGCCTCGCCCTTTTGGCGCGTGGGGAAGGTGGTCTGTGCAGCTTGGCCAAACTGGTCGTAGAAGCCGGGCATAACACCCATGGGATCGGTCGTCACGAACCAATAGGCACCGCCGCAAACGACGGCAAGGACCGCGATTACGATAAGCGGCTTGGGAATATGACGCTTGTGCTTGTGATAGGCGTCCTCGTCGGGGTGCACCTTGCGCTTGGGTTTTTGAGCATCGTCATGCAGGGAAACGGGCATGGGAATATCGACCTTGGGAATACCGAAATCCTTATCGAAAGCCGGCAGCACGCAGGTCTCATTGGGGTCGGCGGCGTCCGAAAGCACCGCAGCGGCAGAGGCCGGCGCATGCGGCACCTCGGTGTCGATCTGCTCTTGCGTTAGGCGCGGAAAGCCCGCCGTGCGGCCCGCTGCCAGGTCGGATGCGGCCGCGTCCTCGGAGAGGATACCCGGAGCAGGGCGTCCGCATTTGGGGCACGTACGATCATGCGGAGAAAGACGGGCACCGCAGCCCTCACAGAACACGAACTCGGTGTGCTCGGGACCATCGCCCGGACCCACATAGGCGTTGCAGTAGGGGCAGAACGAGGCGCCGTCCTCGATAGTCTTAAGGCAATGCGGGCAGATCACGGCATCCTCTTTTCGAAGCAATTCAAATAATCGAGGTTAGAGCATAACATCGCCACGGCCCCACAGGAGCAAGGCACCAATTCAACATCGCCAGGGCGCGTAGTTACTTCTTCTTTTTGCTTGGCATCGAGACTTTGATGCCTTGGGCGGACTTGGTTACGCGAGAGCGCTTGGCTCCGGTACTCTTCTTTTTCTTGGGCTGGGCCTGGGCCACGCCCTCGAGTGCGCGGGCCTCGGCCTCACGAACGGTGCGCGCCTCACGGCGCTGCGCCATGTCGGCGGCGACGCGCTTGGCAAAACGCTCCGCCGTCGAACCCGTCGAGCTCACCTTGCCGCCACCGCGACCCAGGCGGACGCGCACACCGCAGCCAAAACCAGTTGCGGCATGACGACGACGCGGCCTGAGCGAATCCATCATCGTGGCGAGCTTAAAGAACACCGAGCAGGTAAAGACCACGATGGCAGCCAAGAAAACCATCTGACCCATCGTCAGATTGGCAATAGACAGCAGCTCCGGGAATCCGATAACGCCTACCAAGATGCCGGCGACTACAAACACAAAGAGCACCACACGTAAGGGCGTGAGGGGCTGCGAGATTCGCCAGATCAGGCTGACGCTCGCCGCGCACGACGTAAGCAGGCACATCGTAGACAGCGTGAGCTGGCTAAAGCCAAACACGCGCGCCACAAAGATATCGAGCGCCGCGGCCAAAATGACCGCAATCGACGCCGGCAGTGCCCGCTTGAGCACGTTCGTCAGGAACGACCCCTTCACGCGAGCATTGTTGGGCTCCAGGCCCAAGACAAAGCCCGGCGCGCCAATGCAGAAGAAGTTGATGAGCGTCATCTGAATCGGCTCGAAAGGGTACGGCGGCAGCGCGATGCACAGCGCCGCCAGGCCCATCGAGAACAGTGTCTTGGTCAAGAACAGCGAAGCCGAACGCTGCAGGTTGTTGATGGAGCGACGGCCCTCGGCCACCACGGCGGGCATCGAGGCAAAGTCGTTGTCGACGAGTACGATCTCGGCCACGTTACGCGCGGCATCGGAGCCGGCCGCCATGGCCACGGAGCAGTCGGCCTCCTTGAGCGCCAGCACGTCGTTGACGCCGTCGCCTGTCATGGCCACGGTGTGCTCGCGGCGCTTGAGCGCCTGCACGAGCTCGCGCTTCTGCTGCGGGGTCACACGACCAAAGACATGGTAGCGGTCCACTGCGGCATCGAGCTTGGCCGGCGTATCGAGCGTCGTGGCGTCCACATAAGCGTCCGCCCCCGGCACGCCCACAACGCGCGCGATCGACGACACCGTACGCGGGTCGTCGCCACTGATCACGTTGAGGGTCACGCCCTGCTCGTTAAAGTAGCCGATGGTCTCGGCCGCCGAGGTACGAATCTCGTCGCGGATGGTCACAAAGCCCACGGGCTCGGCCTCGCCCACCATATCGCCATCGGGCGTAAAGCCGTCCACGAGTGCCACCACGAGCACGCGGCAGGTATCGGCAAGCTCGGCGACACGGTTCTCGACCTGGGCAAACGCACGATCAGAGAGCACAAACTGCGCCGCACCCATTACGTAGGAGCCCTGCGCAAATGAAGCGCCACTCCATTTTTTAGACGACGAGAACGGAATGACCGACAGCGGCTCAGACACCTCGACCGGGCGATCGGCGTAATAGTTGAGCAGCGCCTGGCAGGTCTCGTTGGCATCGGCCGAGGTCGCACGCGCCACGTTAGCCAGCGCAAAATCGAGCACCGTGGTATCGACGGGAACGGCGGCGTCGCTCTCCCCCACACCCATACCCTCGACCGGTAGCGGATAGGTACCCTCGACCTCCATGCGACCCGACGTGATGGTGCCCGTCTTGTCCAGGCACAGCACGTCGACGCGCGCGAGCGTCTCGATGCAGTAGAGCTGCTGCGCCAGCACCTTGCGGCGGGCCAGGCGCACCGTGGCGATGGCGAGCACCGACGAGGTCAGCAGCACCAGGCCTTGCGGGATCATGCCCAGCAGAGCGCCCACCGTGGACAGCAGCGCCGACGAGGGCACGCGGCCGGCCAGCAGCTCGGAGAAGCACCACGAAAGCGCGCTATCGCCCGGGGTTCCCGCGGCATCCCACAGCTCGCTCACACTCGAGGAAAACAACGCCAAACCGAGCGGGATCATGATGATGCTCGCAAACCGCACGATGGCGTTAAGCGCGTTCATGATCTCGGAATTGACCTTTTTGACGTACTTGGCCTCGTTATTAATTTTGGCCACGTAGTTGTCGGCGCCGACATGGATCACGCGGGCGCGCAGCAGGCCAGAGTCGATAAAACTGCCGCTCATGAGCTCGGAACCGGGCTGTTTCTTAATAAGGTCGCTCTCGCCCGTCAGCAGGCTCTCGTTCACGAGCGCCTCGCCCGAAACCACCACGGCGTCAGCGGGAATCTGGTCGCCACGCCCCAGGCGGATGATATCGTCGAGCACGATCTGGTCCAGGTCGAGCTCCACCTCGGCGCCGTCGCGCACCGCAATGGCCTTCTTGGAGGTCAGCAGCGTGAGCTTATCGACCATCTTCTTGGAACGCATGGACTGGATGACGCCAATAGCGGTATTGAGGAACACCACGAACAGGAACGTCAGGTTCTTAAACGAACCGGTCAAAATGACCAGGAACGCCAAGATCACGTTGATCAAATTGAACAGCGTGCAGAGGTTCTCGATGATGAGCTCTTTGACCGACTTGGTCTTGAGCTCCATGTTGCGGTTGATCTTACCGGCGGCGATGCGCTCCTCGACCTCGGCGGTCGAGAGTCCACGCTCGATATCCGTTGCTGCCATACCACGTCCCATCACGTCGCGTCGGTATAAGAAAAACCGCCCGGACCATGCGAGGTTCGGACGGTCTTACGTTCGATGGTGCCCCATGTTGGATTCGAACCAACGGCCTTCTGCTCCGGAGGCAGACGCTCTAATCCCCTGAGCTAATAGGGCCAACGTATGGCATTATACCCAAGTGCACCACGGGCTATCAAAATAAAAGAAAAAGCTTTGCAATTCCGAGGAAGACGCGGCGCAACGGCCCACTTTAGAAGGCAAAAGCGAGTCAGATAGTATAAACTCTCATGCACCATATATACACGGCTCGCGATGCGGGCCGTTTTTGCAAAAGTTATCCATCGAGGTGAGAGGCACACCATGATTGCAATTTTAAAGCAGAGCGCCAGCGACGAGGCCGTCAGCCATATCGTCAGCTGGATTGAGAAAAAGGGCCTGAAGACCGATGTCTCGCGCGGCGAGAACGAGACGATCATCGGCCTGGTGGGCGATACGACCAAGATCGACCCGTTCCTGCTCGAGTCCATGGATGTCGTCGAGCGCGTGCAGCGCGTCTCCGAGCCGTTCAAGCGTGCCAACCGCAAGTTCCACCCCGAGGACTCCGTCATCGACTGCGGCCACGGCGTCAAGATCGGCGGCGATCAGTTCCAGGTCATCGCTGGCCCGTGCTCCGTCGAGGGCGAGAACCTCATCCGCATCGCCCGCCGCGTGAAGGCCGCCGGTGCCACGATGCTGCGCGGCGGCGCCTACAAGCCCCGCACTTCCCCGTACGCCTACCAGGGCATGGGCCCTGCCGGCCTGGACCTGCTGTGCGAGGCGTCTGCCGAGCTCGACATGCCGATCGTCACCGAGATCATGGACCCGCGCGACGTGCAGGTCTTCCTGGACAAGAAGATCGACGTCATGCAGATCGGCGCCCGCAACGCCCAGAACTTCCCCCTGCTCAAGGAGGTCGGCAAGACCAAGACCCCGATCCTGCTCAAGCGCGGCATGTCCGGCACCGTCGATGAGCTGCTCATGGCAGCCGAGTACATCATGAGCGAGGGCAACGACAACGTTATCCTGTGCGAGCGCGGCATCCGCACCTTCGAGACCCGCACCCGCAACACCTTCGACCTCAACGCCGTGCCGGTGCTGCACCACCTGTCGCACCTGCCCGTCGTCGCCGATCCCAGCCACGCCACCGGCTACACCCGCTACGTTGAGCCCATGGCGCTCGCCGCAACTGCCTGCGGCGCCAACGGCCTGGAGATCGAGGTCCACGACGACCCGAGCCATGCTTGGTCCGACGGCGCTCAGGCCCTCACCCCCGACCAGTTCGACGACACCATGCGCCGCATCCGCGCCATCCGCGAGGTCGTCTGCCAAGAGACCGTTCAGGAGTAGCACATGGGTACGGTGAAAAACGCACGCGTTAACCAGGGCGGACCCAAATGCGCCGGCATCGTGGGCCTGGGCCTTATCGGCGGCAGCTTCGCCCGCGGCTATGCTCAGGCGGGCGTCCGCGTGCTGGCCTGGGACCCCGACGATGACGTTATGACGGCCGCCAGCATGGGCACCGTCGTCGGCGAGCTCAACGACGAGACGCTCGGCGAGTGCGATATCATCGTCCTTGCCTGCTACCCCGAGGCCTGCATCGAGTGGCTCGAAGCGCACGCCCAGGCGCTCGCCGACGCCACCGACACCGAAGCCATCATGGGCCCCGTGGTGATCGACACCGTGGGCGTCAAGGGCATCGTGTGCGAGCGCGCCTTTGAGCTCGCCCGCGAGCACGGCTTCTACTTTGTGGGCGCGCACCCCATGGCGGGCACGCAGTTCTCGGGCTACGCGCACTCCCGCGCCGACCTATTCCAGGGCGCTCCGCTCGTGCTCGTGCCGCCCGCGGTGGACGACGCGCTTAAGCTGGAGCTTTTGGGACAGGTGCGCGAGATGGTGCGCCCCCTGGGCTTTGGAAAGTTCAGCGTGACGAGCGCCGCCGAGCACGACCGCGTGATTGCCTTTACGAGCCAGCTCGCGCATGTCGTCTCCAACGCCTACGTCAAGAGCCCGACCGCCCAGGTCCACCACGGCTTTTCGGCCGGCAGCTACCGTGACCTCACCCGCGTAGCACACCTCAACCCGCAGATGTGGTCCGAGCTCATGATCGACGACGCCGACGCGCTCGCCTTCGAGATCGACCATCTGATCGATTCGCTTAGCGCCTACAGCCGTGCGCTCAAGGACCGCGACCAGCGCTATCTGGAGAACCTCCTTGCCGAGGGCGATCGCATCAAGCGCGCGCTCGACGACGAGGCCTCCCACTAGTCCACCTATCACGCCAGGTCGAAAGGACCGAAGCTTATGGCGATTACCATCGATATCGACACCGCACGTCCCTACCAGGTGCACGTAGGCACGTTTTTGCTGGAGCAGGCAGGCCCGCTCGTCCGCGCCACCGCCGGCGGCACCCGCGCCGTCATCGTGACGGACACCAACGTAGGTCCGCTCTACCAGATGCCCGTTAAGCAGAGCCTGGAGGCAGCTGGCTACGAGGTGAGCATCTGCACCTTCGAGGCCGGCGAGGCCCATAAGCGCGCCGAGACCTACGTTGCCATCCTTGAGTTTGTGGCCGAGCACGAGCTTTCGCGCTCCGACGTGATCGTGGCGCTCGGCGGCGGCGTCGTGGGCGACGTGGCAGGCTTTGTGGCCGCCACGTACATGCGCGGCTGCAAGTTTGTGCAGATCCCCACGAGCCTGCTCGCCATGGTGGATTCGTCTGTGGGCGGCAAGACGGCCATCGACCTGGCCGCCGGCAAGAACCTCGCCGGCGCGTTTTGGCAGCCGAGCGTGGTTATCGCCGACGTCGGATGTCTCGCCACCCTCACGCCCGAGCAGTTCGCCGATGGCTGCGGCGAGGTCGTCAAGCACGCCGTCATCGCCGACCCCGAGCTTTTCGCCGAGCTAGAGAAGACCCCGCTCACGCTTGAGCTGCTGAACCAGGACGTCGCCCGCGTGGCGCTCATCATCGCCCGCAATATCGACATCAAGCGCGCCGTGGTCGTCGCCGACGAGCGCGAGACCAACCAGCGGAAGCTCCTCAACTTTGGGCACAGCGCCGGACACGCCGTCGAGGCCTGCGAGCACTTTGAGCTCGGCCACGGCAACTGCGTGTCGATCGGCATGGGCATCATCACGCGCGCCGCGGCCCTGCATGGCGTTTGCGATGCTGCACTGCCCGGTCGTATTGAGGAGCTCTGCGCCCGCCACGGCCTCAAGACCCGCTGCGATTTGGGTGCCGATGCCGTCTTTGCCGAGGCGCTCCACGACAAGAAGCGCGCGGGCGACACCATCGACCTGGTGATTCCGCACGACATCGGCCGCTGCAGTATCGATCGCACGCCGCTTTCCACCTTCCACGATTTAATTGCCGAGGGCCTCGGCCAGAAGGGAGACGCATCCGCATGCTAGCCCGCATCACCCCGTCCCCGCTCAAGGGCACCGTTCCCGCCATCGCGTCCAAGTCGATGGCGCACCGCCTGATCATCTGCGCCGCGCTTGCCAACGGCGAGACGCACGTCACCTGCAACACCACCTGCGCCGATATCGAGGCCACGGTGCGCTGCCTCACGGCGCTCGGCGCCCGCATCGAGACCGTCGAGGACGGCTTCCAGGTCCACCCCACCATGAAGAGCGTTGAGTTCGGTCTGCTCAAAGCCCTCGCCGGCAGCACGCTCGACTGTGGCGAGAGCGGCTCCACGCTGCGCTTTATGCTGCCCGTCGCCTGCGCGCTGGGTGCGGAGGCCACCTTTGTAGGCCAGGGCCGCCTGGGCGCCCGCCCGCTCTCCCCGCTCTCGGACGAGATCATCGCCGCTGGCTGCGACCTGCAGGGCCTGGGCGCCTTTCCGCTCAAGACGAGCGGCCGCATGCGTCCGGGCACCTTTGTGCTTCCGGGCAACGTGAGCTCACAGTACATCTCGGGCCTGCTGCTGGCAGCGCCGCTGCTGGCCCAGCCCTCCTGCGTGCAAGTGACCGGCCTTATCGAGAGCCGCCCCTACATCAACCTGACGATTCAGGCCATGAAGGCCTTCGGCGTCGAGGTCAACGTCGAGCGTATTCCGGCTAAGGACGGCCAGCCCGAGGTTACGAACTTCCGCGTGAATAGCGGCTCATACCGCACGCCCGGCAGCGTGGCCGTCGAGGGCGACTGGTCCAACGCCGCCTTTTGGCTGTGCGCCGGCGCCATCGGCACCGACCCCATCACCGTTGAAGGCGTGTCGCTGAGCTCCGCGCAGGGCGACCGCAACGTGCTTGCCGCGCTTTCGCGCTTTGGTGCCCGCATCGTGCGCTCCACCAACGCCGCTACCGTGCAGTCCGACAAGCTCGCCGGCTTTGAGATGAGCGCCCACGACATTCCCGACCTGGTGCCCGTCATCTCGGCCGTGGCCTCGCTGGCGCAGGGACGCACGTTTATCCGCGACTGCGCGCGCCTGCGCATCAAGGAATCCGACCGCCTGGTCACCACCACCCGCGAGCTTACCGCGCTGGGCGCGCAGGTGCGCATCGCCGGCGACGAGCTGATCATCAAGGGCGTCGACGCCTTTACCGGCGGTGAGGTCGATTCGCACAACGACCACCGCATCGCCATGATGGCCGCCATCGCCGCGAGCCGCGCCACCGGCGAGGTCGTGATCCACGGAGCCGAGGCCGTCAACAAGTCCTATCCCGATTTCTTCGACCACTACCGCCTGCTGGGCGGCAAGGTCACGCTCGAGGAGGAATAGCATGTCCTCGACCTTTGGCAACGTCTTGCATCTGAGCATTTTCGGCCAGTCGCACTCCCCCGCCATCGGCTGCTCGCTCGATGGCATCCCTGCCGGTATCGCCGTTGATCAGGAGCAGCTGCAGGCATTTTTGGACCGTCGCGCCCCCGGCCGCGACGAGACCGCGACCAAGCGCCGCGAGGCCGACGCCGCGCACATTATCGCCGGCGTGGTCGATGGACACACCACCGGCGCGCCCATCGCAGCGATTATCGAAAATACCAACACGCGCTCCAAGGATTACTCCGAGCTGCGCCGCAAGCCCCGCCCGGGCCATGCGGACTTCCCAGCCCGCGTGAAATACCACAACATGCACGACGTTGCCGGCGGCGGACACTTCTCCGGCCGCCTGACGGCCCCTCTGTGCATCGCCGGCGGCATCGCGCTGCAGGCGCTCGAGGCCCGCGGCATTAAAGTGATGGCACACGTCGCACAGATCGGCGGCATCTCCGACC
>CABQHZ010000038.1 GCA_902464175.1 uncultured Collinsella sp.
GAAAGCTCGAGGGCTTTTTCTTCTGTCAATTCGCACTTGGGCTCAACGGTGATCTCCTGTTTGCGTACGAGTTCGTAGTATCCCGTCAACGCGGCAAAGGGCATAAACTGTGCGGCGCGGTTGGCGCGCACGGCGCCGTTGGCAGTGAGGTTGGGGTCGGCGGCACGGCGCCTTCCCTCGGGGTCCGCCAAGCGCTCGAAGGCGGTCGGTGGCCTCATGGGCTGCTGTTTGGGTTTAGGCACGATGCCCTCCAACCTGATCGTTGCGTTCGCGCGCGGTGGCGCCGGCAGTAAAGCTCAATCCCTTGACCAGGGCGTTCTTGCCGTATTTGCCTTTTACGGCCAATACGGCGCGCGCCAGGTCGCGCTCACGCTCATCGGCTTCCACGTCGCTAAACAGGTCGATGGTGGCGAACTCTTCGGGCATCAGGTTGCCAAAACCAAGGTTGATGCGCTTGACCGGTCGCTTGGGATCGACAGTCTGTGCCCATAGGTCGTCAAAATAGCCCATGATCTTCTTGAACGAATTGGTGCGTTCGGGCAGCTTGCGCGAGGCATTGGAGTGTGCGAAGAGCGCAGCGTAGCCACCACGCGGCTTGCCGCCGTGCTCGCCCACAAAGACGCCGTCGATCGCTTGTGCTTCTCGCACCAAACGACGTCGTTCGTCATCCTGCTGAACGGGTTTGGGCGCGCGGGGCGCGAGCTTGGGGCCGTCGGTCGCTGCGGGTTCGATGCCCGACGTGCTCGAGCGCAGATGCCCACACCCGTCGACGTATTGCGCCGTGCCGCTGGCATCGAGTCGGCGGATGTCGGCGCGTTCGCTCGCATAGCCCACAAAGAGCGAGATGCTGTCGCACACCACGTGCTTGTCGATCAAGTCCAGCACGGCGGCATCGACCATCTCGCGCAAGACGGTGTAAGCCTGCTCGTAGGCATAGCCTTTCGAGAGGACCTGCCCCGTGGTGGTCGAGGTCGCTTGCGGACGATAGGCTTGGATGTCGGCGATGGTCGTCGGCTCGCGACCAAAGGCATGGTCGATGAGATACTCGGCATTGACGCCGAGCTCGTCGTAGAGCAGGTTCTCGTCGAGAGCGGCAACACCCATCAGGTCGTAGACACCGTACTTTTCGAGTCGCGCTGCCACGCCGGGGCCGATACCCCAGATATCGGTGATGGGGCGGTGGGGCCAAATTTCCTTGCGGAAGGTTTCGTCGTCGAGTACGCCGATACGGCTGGCTACGTGCTTGGCAGTGATGTCGAGCGCCACTTTTGCCTGGAATAGATTGGGGCCGATGCCGACCGTTGCCGTGATGCCGGTGCGTCCCAAGACCTCGTCGCGCAGCATGCAGGCGAATCCTTCGGCATCGGTGTGATAGAGGTCCAGATAGGGCGTCACGTCGATAAAGCACTCATCGATGGAATAGACATGCACGTCCTGCGGGCTGACGTATTCCAGATAGATGCCGTAGATTTGCGCAGACACTTCCATGTAGTGCTGCATGCGCGGCACGGCCTTGATGTAGTCGATGCCATCGGGGATCTCGAACAATCGGCAGCGGTTATGTACCCCGAGGTCCTTCATGGCCTGCGTGATGGCGAGACAGATGGTCGTGCGTCCGCGCGATTCGTCGGCAACGACCAGGTTGGTGGTGAGCGGATCGAGCCCACGGTCGACGCACTCGACGCTGGCATAAAACGTCTTGAGGTCGATGCAGATATAGGTGTGCTGACCGTGCGCCATCCGTATCCTTCCATCAAACACATGTTCCTATCGAATACCTGTTCGATAATACCCGCTCGACCGGACACCGTCAAAACCGACCAAAAGGGGGCAGGTTTATTTTGGTCGGTAAAACGCTTGACCTGCCAAAACAAACCTGTCCCTTTTTGGTCGGTTTACCTTGTGCTTACGGCGGTTCGGTAGCCTTGATGTGTTGAATACGCTGAAGGGATATGGATGACCGTCGATATGGGCGACCTTGCGCTTCTAATGTTGTCCGTGCTGTGCCTTGCGATCTTTGTCTGCTTGCTGATTAAGGTGCTCAAAGGACGGGCTATAAGAATCGACGAGTTGGGTTACTTGCTGTTTGTCGAGAGACTTCGATCGCCGGTGCTGACGATTGCGATGAGAGGCATATCGAATCTGGCGTCGGTGCCGTTTATTGTCGGCGTGCTGGTCGCGTCAATGCTGTGGGTGCCTTGTCGGGTCCATGTTATCTTGGCCGCCGTCAACGTCGGCGCCATCAGTGCGATCGACCAGTTGCTTAAAGTCCTCGTGCGTCGACCTCGTCCCCAGGGATTTCGGCTTGCCGAGGCGCCAGGGTTCAGTTTTCCCTCGGGCCACTCGATGGCGGCCATGGCGTTTTATGGCTATGGCATATGGTTAGTGCGATGCAGTGCGTTTGGCCTTCCGTTCAGCGCTGCCATCGAGATCGTACTTGCGTGTGCCATCCTTGCGGTGGGCGTTAGCCGCATCTATCTGGGCGTGCACTATGCCTCGGATGTACTGGGCGGCTTCTGCCTTTCGTTTGCCTGGCTCATCCTGTTTGTGCATCTTGTCGCCGGGGTTTTGGCGCTTTGACTGCTTGGTTGCTCTCCGTAAAGTTGCATCGGTTTTTAACGCAGCCCTAAAGAGTGCGAAACAGCTCGGAAAAGCTCGCTTCGTAGCATGAGCCTAACGATCGATACCACCATAAAGCACGGAAGGGTTGTGGGGATAATGGTCAACTATGGATTTGGAATGCCGACGCGTCTTGTTGCGGATGGGGACATAGCACGCTGGTGCGGGCGACTGGTTGCCCACTATGGTGGCACGAAGGCGCTGGTGGTACTGGGCGGAGACAAGCACACGAGCGATAAGCTTGTCTCGGCGGCAATCGGCTCGCTCGATCGCGCCCTGCTCGAACGCGTGCTCTTTCGTTGCGGCTCAGTTGGGGGCGACGGGGGAGACGAATTGGTCGATGAAGCCGTAGCCCTGGCGACCGATGAGGGCGTGGACTTTGTTCTGGCGATTGGCGATGCCGATACGGCAGGCTTTGCGCGCGAGCTTGCCCGTCGCATGGCCGTGCTCGATGCCGGCGAGGACGGCTTTGTTCCCTACGGGTGCATTGTCTCGGAGGGAAAGGTGCCCGCTGTGGTGGGCGCCGGTGAGGTCCCCGTTTTTGCCATCATCGCGCCCGAGCTGCTGGAGGGCATCGGTTCTCCCTTGCGCGAGTTGCTCGGCAGCGTGTGTGCCGCGGCGTAGGAGGGCGGTATGCCATACGTTCAGCTTGCTATTGCCATAGCCTGCGAAATCGGCGCGTCGTCGGCGCTCAAGGCAACGCACGGCTTTACCGTGCTGGCACCCAGTGTGGCGACGGTCGTGCTGTACGGTTTGAGCTTCTATTTGTTTTCGCTCGTCCTCAACGTGCTCGATCTTGCGAGCGCCTATGCCACATGGTGTGCTGCGGGCATCGTCGCCACCTCGGCCATCTCGGTGCTCGTTTTTGGTGACCGTCTGAGCCCGATGATGGTTGTGGGGCTTGGGCTGTGTGTTGCGGGCGTAGTGATTGTGAACCTTGCGAGCGCTTCGTAGTTTGCCGGGCAGCACCCTCTCTGGCGCAATTAAAGAACGCCGGTCGTGCGGATAGGCTTCCGCGCGACCGGCGTTTCGTTTGTATTTCGAACATATTGCCAGCTCGCGACCTATGTTGCGCGGGCGTAAACGCTCGGCGTCACCCGTGTTTCAAAACACTCCGTTAATAAAACGGGCGGTTTTGGCACGCATAATCCCCAACAACGAACGCGCACGGGCGCGCTCATCGCCACCGAAGAGGGGAGAAAACCATGAAGGAACTGGTACTCATCATCCGTCCGGAGATGCTCGAGAGCCTGAAGGCCATTCTTGACGAGGTGCATTGCGGCGGTATGACCGTTTCGTCCGTTATGGGTTGCGGCACGCAGAAGGGTGCGATGACCGACGGCGTCAACGAGATTCGCGGCTTCAAGATCAACATCAACCTGCTGCCCAAGATCCAGGCAAGCGTGGTCGTGCGCGACCAGGATGTCGAGACCATCATCTCGGCGGTTCGAGAGCGCATGGCCGACGGCCGCGTGGGAGACGGCAAGATCTTCATCCGCGATATTGCCGATGCCGTGCGTATCCGTACCGGCGAGCGTGGCAACGCCGCGCTGTAGGTAGACGGATTGAGAGAAGGCGATTGCCATGCCTGGTACCAAACCGCTCGTCCAGATTAAGAATATCAACAAGTTCTACGGCGAAAACCATGTGGTCAAGGACCTGTCCATCGATGTACAGGAGGGCGAGTTCCTGACGATTCTGGGCTCTTCGGGCTCGGGCAAGTCGACGACGCTTCGCATGGTTGCCGGCTTTGAGCAGCCCACTACGGGCGAGATTCTGCTCGCCGGCACCAACGTGGCCGACAAGGAGCCGTTCGAGCGCGACGTGAACACGGTGTTCCAGAGCTACGCGCTGTTTCCGCACATGACCATTTTCGACAACGTTGCCTATGGCCTTAGGATGAAGAAAGTCTCCAAGGACGAGATCCGCGAGCGCGTGATGGAGATGCTCGACCTGGTGCAGCTCGGCGGTTTTGAGGGGCGCAAGCCCGATCAACTGTCCGGCGGCCAAAGACAGCGCGTCGCCATCGCCCGCGCCCTGGTCAACCGACCCAAGATTCTGCTGCTCGACGAGCCGCTGGGTGCGCTCGATCTCAAGCTGCGCAAGCAGATGCAGCTCGAGCTCAAGCGCCTCCAGCGCAAGCTCAACATCACGTTTCTCTATGTGACGCACGATCAGGAAGAGGCACTCACCATGAGCGACCGCATCGCGATTATGCACGACGGTGTGTTGGAGCAGATCGGTACGCCCAAAGAGATCTACGAGGCGCCGGCAAGCAAGTTCGTGGCCACGTTTATCGGCGAGACCAACCTGTTTGAGGGCATGGTTTCGGCCGACACGCCCGATGGACTCGAGATTTCGCTCGAATCCGGCACGATTCGCTCCAATGCCAAGGGCTTTCACTTTGGCGAGCTTGTGGCCGTATCGGTGCGTCCGGAGCGCATGCAGTTTGCGCTCGAGCCGCGCGATGGCTTCTCGCTTATGGGCACCGTTCGCGAGCAGGTGTACGTGGGCTCCATGATCAAGGCGATTGTGGTGCTGCCCGATGGTCAGGAGGTCCGTCTGGAACGTCTCGCCGGCGACGAGCTGCCCGAGAACGGTCCGGTCTACCTGTACTGGGATCCGGCGGATGCCCGCACCATCAAGACACTCGACCAGGTCTTTTTCTCGGCACTCGAGAATGCCGAGATGCGTTAGGGGGCGACAGCCATGTCCGATACCGCAACTATGGCGGCGACTGTCGCCGCCGCCGAGCACGACGTCGAGGCCGCCCGCATCGAGCGCCACCGCCGTTTTCGTTCCAACACGCTGCCGGCGTTGGTTACCGTGGGCCCTGTCACCTTGTGGCTGCTGGCGTTTATCGCGGTGCCGCTGCTCTACATTCTGATCATGGGCTTTTGTTCCACCGACCAGTACTACAACGTGGTCTACAGCTTTACGCTCGATAACTTCCAGGCCATGTTGGATCCCGAGTATCTCAAGATTTACGGGCAGTCCATCCTGATCGCGGCTGTCTCCACGGCCATCTGCTTGGTGCTGGCCTATCCGTTTAGCTATCTGATCAGCCGTACGTTTAAGTCCAAAAAGACACTGCTGTATATGATGATCATCATCCCGTTTTGGACCAACTCGCTGGTGCGCATCTATGGCTGGCGCACGTTTCTTTCGGCAACCGGTCAGCTCAACACCTTTTTGATGGCAATCGGCGTGACGAGCGAACCTATTCAGTTTTTGTACAACCAAGCCTGCACGGTCTTTGGCATGGCCTACGACATGTTTCCGTTTATGGTGCTGCCGCTCTACGCCGCTATCGAAAAACTCGATGAGTCACAGATCGAGGCGAGCTTTGACCTCGGCGCCAATATGCTGACCACGATCTTTAAGGTCGTGATTCCTCAGACTATGAGCGGCATCTTTTCGGGCTGCATCATGGTGTTCATCCCCAGCCTGGGTGCGTTCTATATCGCGGACATCCTGGGTGGCGGTAATGCCGACGTTATCGGCAACCTGATTCAACGTCAGTTCCAAAGCGCTAACGACTGGCCCTTGGGTGCCGCGCTTTCGATTCTGCTCATCGCGATAACGCTGCTGCTGGTCAAGATTTACCAAAAGGCCGGCGGCGATATGGAAAGCTTGGGGGTGTAGACAATGGCGATCAAGCGTCAAACCAAGCACAAGCTGGGCCGCGGGACGGGTGTTGTCTTTTGCGCCCTGATCTATGCGATCTTGTTTCTGCCCATTGTGATTGTGGTTGCCAACTCGTTTAACGGTAACACCGAGAAACCTTATCTGAGCTGGGGCGGCTTTAGCCTGCGCTGGTATGTGCACCTGTTTCAGAACGGTCCGCTGCTGGCGAGTTTTGGCAACACCATGGTGCTCGCCATCACCACGACGGTCCTGGCGACCGCGCTGGGCACGCTGGGCGCCGTGGGCCTCTACCGCTACAAGTTCCCCGGCCGCAACCTCATTGACAGCCTTCTGTATATCCCGGTGGTTATCCCCGAGATCGTCATGGGCATCTCGCTGTTGCTCGTTTACGTAAAGGTGGGCGTGCCCCGCGGCATGGTGGGCCTGATCATCGCGCACGTTACCTTTTGCGTGAGCTTTGTGATCTTTAACGTCCGTGCCCGCCTGGACGGTTACGACCCATCGCTCGAGGAGGCATCGATGGACCTGGGCGCCAATCGCCTGGTCACCTTCTTTAAAGTGACGCTGCCCATGTTGGCCCCGGGCATTGCCGGCGGCGCGCTGCTCTCCTTTACGCTTTCGATCGATGATGTGGTCGTGTCCTACTTTGTCTACGGCCAGGACCTGACCTTTCCGCTCAAGGTCATGCAGTCTATCAAGGGCGGCGTGGTGCCCGACGTCAACGCGCTCTCCACGCTGATCTTGCTGGGAACGGTTGCCGTCGTGGTGATTACCCAGAGCGGTGTGATCGATAGGTGGCGTGAGCGCCGTGCCGCAGCCAAGCTGAGCCAAGAAAGGGGGCGCTAGACATGGGTGACTTCGATGTGATGGAGGCCTTTCACAGGCAGCAAATCTCGCGCCGACAGTTTTTGCGCGGCGCGCTGGGCCTAGCCGCCGCCGGACTTGCGGCCGGCACAGCGGGCGGTCTGACGGGCTGCGGTAAGTCCGACAACCCCAACGAACTCAACATTTTCATTTGGACCGAGTATGTGCCCGATTCGGTGCTCGAGGGCTTCGAGAAGGAGACGGGCATCCATATCAACCAGTATCTGTACTCGTCCAACGAGGATATGCTGGCCAAGGTGAGGACGGAAAACGAAGGTACGTACGATATCCTGCAGCCGACTGACTACATGGTTAAAAGCCTCATTGCTCAAGAGCTTCTGGAGCCGCTCGACCTTTCGGTGCTTACCAACAAGGGCAATATCGGCAAGCAGTATATGGATCAGGAATTTGACCCGGGCAACAAGTACTCCATCCCGTTTATGGGCAGCTGCACCGCGATTGCCTATAACGAGGACGAGGTCGATAAGCCCGAGAGCTTTACCGATATGCTCGACGAGAGGTTTCGCAGCAATATCGTGACACTCAACGATTTTCGCGAGGTGCTTGCCGTCGCTGGCATGACGGTGGGCCTGACCGGCAACGAGAAAGACGACGAGAGCATCGCCAAGATTGCCAAGCAGGCGGCCAAGTTCAAGCCGAACTTTAAGCTGTACGACTCCGACAGCCCCCGCAACGCGCTGGTTTCGGGCGATTGCATTGCCGGCATCATCTGGACGGCCGAGATTGCTCTGGCGCAGCGCGATAACCCGGCAATTCAAGTGGCGTTTCCCAGCGAGGGCTGCGGCATCGGCACCGATAACTGGTGCATCCCCAAGGGCGCCAAGCACAACGACAATGCGTTGCGGTTTATCAACTACATGCTGCGTCCCGAGGTGGCCAAGGTAGTTTCGGAGGACTATCCCTACGTGCAGCCCAATACCGAGGCAATTAAGCTGCTCGACGAGGATTTCCAAAACAACCCGGTCGAGAACGTGCCGTCGGACGTGTTTAAGCATGGGCGCCGCACCGAGGCCTTGCCGCCCAAGGTGCTGCGCAAATACGACAAGATTTGGACGAATCTGAAGGGATAGATCGATATGAGCAACTCGACCGAAGTCGATTTTAGGTTTCTTTCGGAGCCCGATATCATCAAGGCGGGCGCGACCGATATGGCGCACTGCATCGATGTGATGGAGGACCAGTTTAAGCTGCTGAGCTTGGGTGATTACCGTATGAGCGGTAAGAATAAGAACAGCCACGGTGCTTTTCTTGATTTTCCCGAGAGCTCGCCGTTTCCCAACATGCCCGTTGCCGGTCCCGACCGCCGCTTTATGGCCATGTGTTCCTACCTGGGCGGCAGCTACAACATGTGTGGCCTTAAGTGGTACGGCTCCAATGTCAACAACCGCGAGAAGGGTTTGCCGCGCTCGATTCTGACGCTCATGCTCAACGATCCCGATACCGGAGCGCCGTTGGCCCTGATGAGCGCGAACCTTATCAGCAGCTATCGCACCGCCGCCGTACCTGCCGTGGGCGTGCGTTATCTGGCTCGCAAGGACGTTCGCACCGTGGGCATTATCGGCCCGGGCGTGATGAATAAGACCACGCTGCGCTCGTTTTTGATGGAGCGTCCCGATATCGAGACGGTAAAGGTCAAGGGCCGCGGCCGTCGCTCGCTGGAGTCCTACGTAGACTACGTGCACCAGAACTTTCCGAGCATTAAAAACGTAGTGATCGTCGATACCGAGGAAGAAGCCATCCGCGACAGCGACCTGGTGAGTGTTGCCACCAACGAGAACGGCGGTATCGAGACGTATCCGCGCGTCAAGCGCGAATGGGTCAAGCCCGGCGCACTCATCTGCGCCCCGAGCGACCTGTATGCCGACCGCGAGCCGTTTATCGAGGGCGAGTGGAAGTGCGTGACCGACCTGTATCCCATGTACGAGGACTGGCGCGACGAGATCGGCCGCTTTGACGTGTGCGGTACGCTCGGCAACGAGTGGGTTGATATGGTCGACTACGGCATGCTGCCGCGCGAGCGTGTGGTGGACCTGGGCGATATCGTGCGCGGGGTCGATCCGGGCCGTACGAGCGAGGACGACATCTACTTCTTTAGCATCGGCGGCATCAATACCGAGGACGTGAGCTGGGGCACCACGATCTACCGCAAGGCTGTTGAGATGGGACTGGGGCAGGAGCTCGAGCTCTGGGACACGCCTGCGCTGGCCTAAATCGCATAAGGACATGCACGACGCGTTGACGTTGTGGACGAGGCAAGGGGATGGCTGTTCCCCTGCCTCGTTTTTTATTTCGTATCCGTTTGTTTCCCTTTGAATGGTAATCAAGCGGAAACGGCTCGTTAACAGGCCAAATCGTAGGATAGGCGCTGTTGGTAACCGATAGACGAGAGGGGTTTGGTGGTGCCATGTCCAGGATTGTCGAACATCCCATTTTGGGTGCTCCCGGCAAGGGGAGTCGAGTTGTTTTTACCTATGACGGCGTTGAGATGGAAGGGTACGAGGGCGAACCGATCGCCATGGCGCTCAAGGCCGCAGGGGTCGAGGTGCATCGCTTTACCGCCAAGCGCCACGAGCCGCGCGGCATCTTTTGCGCTATCGGTCGGTGTACCGACTGCGTCATGGTCGTGGACGGTAAGCCCAACGTGCGTACATGCATGACGCCGCTTGTCGCCGGTATGGACGTGCGCACGCAAGATGGCGTGGCTCCGCTCGATTTGGATGACCCTCGCGCCGAGGCTTTGGCCGCCGAGGCTGCCGCAAGCCCCGCTGCCGCAAAGGAGGCCGAGTAGCATGGAACGTCATGATTTGGTTGTGGTCGGCGCCGGCCCCAGCGGCCTTTCCGCTGCCATCGAGGCCGCCAAGCGTGGACTCGACGTCGTCGTCTTTGACGAGAACGCCCGTCCCGGCGGTCAGCTGTTTAAGCAGATCCACAAGTTCTTTGGCTCCAAGGAACATCGCGCCAAGGTTCGTGGCTTTCGCATTGGTGATGAGCTGCTGGCCGAGGCCGATGCGGCGGGCGTGGCCGTGGTGCTGGACGCTACGGTGATTGGTTTGTACGAGGGTCGCGAAGTCGTGGTTCGCGTGGGCGACGTCGTTCGCCATGTGAAGGGCGATGCCGTGCTGGTTGCCACGGGTGCGGCCGAGAACACGCTCAATTTTCCCGGTTGGACGCTGCCCGGCGTGATTGGCGCCGGCGCCGCACAGACCATGATGAACCTGCACGGTGTGAAGCCGGGCGACCGCGTGCTTATGGTCGGCTCGGGCAACGTTGGCCTGGTCGTATCGTTTCAGCTGCTGCAGGCGGGCTGCGACGTGGTCGCGCTGGTGGATGCGGCGACGCGCGTGGGTGGCTACGGTGTCCATGCGGCCAAGGTGGCGCGCTGCGGCGTGCCGTTCTACCTGTCGCATACCGTGGTTGCCGCCGAGGGCGACGACCGTGTGACCGGGGTGACGATCGGTGAGGTTGACGCGCATTGGCAGGTTGTACCCGGTACCGAGAAGCATTTTGACGTAGATACGATCTGCGTTGCCGTGGGTCTGTCTCCCATGAGCCAGTTGCTCTCGATGGCCGGATGCGACATGGTCGATGACCCCAAACGCGGCGGCTATGTCCCGGTGTGCGACGAGAAGGGCGCAACGAGCGTACCCGGCGTATATGTCTCGGGCGATGTCGCGGGTATCGAAGAGGCTTCTTCGGCCATGATCGAGGGCCGCATCTCCGGTGTGGCGATTGCAGAGTATTTGGGCTACACCGACGCAGTGGACGCCGGCGAATCCGAGGACAAGCTCGAGGCTTCGCTCGATACGCTGCGTCAGGGCATGTTTGCGCCCAAGAACCGCGGCAAGAAAATCGAGACTACCGAGGAGGGCTGCCCGGTTTCGCAGCATCTGCTGCGCCATGGCTACCTTGCCGATGACGAGCTCGACAGCTATCCCGGCGTGACCCATGGCGTGGGCGTTCATCCCGTGATCGAGTGCACGCAGAACATCCCCTGTAACCCGTGCCAGGATGCCTGCAAAAAGGGCTGCATCTCCATTGGCGAGCATATAACGTCGCTGCCGATTGTCGTTGGCGAGTCGCATTGTATCGACTGCGGCATGTGCGTGGCCAGCTGCCCTGGCCAGTCGATCTTCTTGGTCAACGAGGACTGCGGGGATGGTACCGCGACGGTCACCTTGCCCTACGAGTTCTACCCGTTGCCGCAGGTGGGCGATTGCGGCCGCGCTTTGAGCCGTTCGGGCGAGCCGGTGTGCGATGCCCAGGTGGTACGCGTGCGCAGCGTCAAGGCATTTGATAAGACGGCGCTCGTGACCATGAGCGTGCCCAAGGAGTTTGCCATGACGGCGCGCATGTTCAAACCCGTCGAGGATACCGAGGAGGTGGCCTGCCATGAGTGAGGCCGTGAACTTTTACAAGGAGCCGGGTGAGCCGCTCGACCGCGCGGCGATTGACTTGGGTCCCTATGTGCCCGCGCCCGACGACGGCGTGCTTGTCTGCCGTTGCGAAGAGGTGACGAAGGGCGATATTCGTCGCGCCATTCATGACGGCATGTACACCATGACCGAGATTCGTCGTTATCTGCGTCAGGGCATGGGGCTGTGCCAGGGACAGAGCTGCACCAAGCTCGTGCGTCGCATTATGGCGGCGGAGCTTGCGGGCACGCCGGCAGTGGCGCTGCTGGAGCCCGAGACCTCGCGAGCGCCTATGCGCCCGATCGAGATGAGCGTGCTCGGCAACGGCGAAGAGGGGAGAGCGTAGCCATGGCGGGAACTTATGCAGATATCACCGACGTCGCCTGCGATGTCGTCATTATCGGTGCCGGCGTGATTGGATGCGCGGCCGCGTACAACTTGGCCAAGAAGGGCCGCAGCGTCACGGTGCTCGACCGCGAGCCCAACGTGGGCGAGGGCGCGAGTTCGCGCAACGGCGGCGGCGTGCGCCAGAGTGGACGCGATGCGCGCGAATTGCCGCTGGCCATGTATGCCGTCGAGAACATATGGCCCACGCTGTCCGATGAATTGGGCGCCGATGTCGAGTACGTCAAGCGCGGCAACCTGCGCCTGGGCAAGACCGAGGAGCACCTGAAGACGCTTCGCAAGCTGGCGAGTATGTCGCAGGGTCTGGGACTCGACATGAAGATGATCGGACCCGAGGAAGTGCGCGAGATTAACCCGTACCTGTCCGACCAGGTCATCGGCGCCTCCTGGTGCCCCACGGACGGACATGCCAACCCCATGCGCACCACGCTCGCATATTATCGTGCCGCCAAGGCGCTCGGCGTGCGCTTTGTGACGGGCGTCGAGGTCAAACGCCTGCGCAAGGTGCGCGGCCGCGTCGCCGGCGTCGAGTGCAACATCGGCACCTTTACGGCAAACGATGTGCTGCTGGCGGCGGGTCTGGGCAGCCGCGGTATCGCCGAGAGCGTGGGTATCGACATCCCCATGACGGGATCGCTTATCGAGTGCCTGGTCACCGAGGCCGAGCCCACGATGTTTCCGCAGATGCTCGGCGTTGCCACGGGTGACTTTTATGGACACCAGACGGCACACGGCTCGTTTGTCTTTGGCGGCAGCTCGGGTCTTGAGGAGTCAAACGGTGCGTTTGGCGGCCGTCCCACCGCGAGCATTACCGCACCGGCTGAGTGTCGCGCCATCATGGGCTACATTCCGCGCCTGGCCGACGCCAAGATCGTGCGCACCTGGGCCGGCTGGGAGGACGAGAGTGCCGATGGCGTGCCGGTGATCTCGAAGATCGACGAGGTTCCGGGTCTGACCATCGCCTGCGCCTTTACCGGGCACGGATTTGGCATCTCGCCAATCGTGGGCCTGCTGCTCTCCGAGCTGGTGTGCGACGAGCCCACGACGCTCGATATCTCGGCGTTTCGCTACGACCGCTTTAAGGCGTGGCTGTGATGGAGGATTTCTCGTACCGCCTGCCCACACACTTTGTGTTCGGTCATGGTTCCGAGCGCGAGGCGGGTCGGCTTGTCGCGCACTACGGCGGCACCAAGGTGCTCGTGCTGTTTGGCGGCGGCTCGGTCGAGCGGTCGGGTCTGCTGTCACGTGTACTCGACTCGCTTGACCGTGCATTGCTCGACCACGTTGAGCTCAAAGGCGTCAAGCCCAATCCGCTGCTGAGTACGGTCTATGAGGGCATCTCGCTCGTTCGCGATGAGCGCGTGGACTTTATTCTCGCGTTGGGCGGCGGTAGCGTCATCGATACCGCGAAGGCTATTGCAGCCGGCGCCCGCTACCCGGGCGACGTGTGGGACTTTTACGGGGGCGACCGTACGCCTGATCGGGCATTGCCGGTGGGCTGCGTGCTCACGATTGCGGCATCGGGCTCCGAGGCCTCGCCCGATTCGGTGATCACGCAGGACGGTTCGATGCTCAAACGTGAGACGTCCTCGTCGGTGCTGCTGCCGACGTTTAGCATTTTGAATCCCGAGTTGACGGAGACCCTGCCGGCGTATCAGACGGCGTGCGGCATTACCGATATGTACTCGCATCTGTTGGAGCGCTATGTGAGCAGGAGCGGCGACGTCGGCGTGTCCGACCGCATGATCGAGGGCCTGATGCTCGCGATCATCGACGAAGCGGAGCCTGTTATGGATGACCCGAGGGACTACGATGCGCGTGCCAACTTAATGTGGGCGGCAACGATGGCGCACTGTGGTATCGCCGGCGTTGATCGCAAGCACGACTGGGCGAGTCATGATATCGAGTATGCCCTGTCTTCGCGCTATGGCGTGGCGCATGGCGCGGGGCTTGCCGTGGTGATTCCGGCGGTGCTCACGTACTACCTGGATGTCGAGGTTGCGGCTGTGCCGCGGTTGGCCCAGCTGGCGCGTCGCGTGTGGGGCGTTGACGGGGCAGACGATATGGCCGCCGCCCGCGCCGGCGTGGACGCGCAACGAGCGTTCTTTGCCTCGCTGGGCATGCCGACGACGCTCGAGGCGGTGGGCGGCAAGCTCGAGGATATCCCCTCGCTGGCTCACGAGACATGCTTTGCCGGTGGTCGCGTCGGCACCGTGGGAGGCTATCTCCCGCTCGACGAACATGCCGTCTCCCGCATCTTCAGACTGATGCTCGCCTAGTACCTGCCAGGAAGGGATAGGTTTTTTTGATTGGTAAAGCGTTTGACCTGCCAAAATAAACCTGTCCCTTTTTGGTCGGTTGCCGTTTGGGGGCCGATTGGCAACGCTCGCTGATTATAGTCTTGACCTGCGCTAGAATAGTGGCATCTGAATGTCCGGGCGCATGGAGGCTTGCGCCCGTATGCTGAGGAGGACTATATGGCAACTGTTGCCGCACCTATCGACGCTACGTCGACCGCCGCTTGGAAGGCGCTCGAGGCTCATCAGGAGAAGCTCGAGGCCGAGGGCATCGACCTCAAGGCCTGGTTCGCCGCTGACGCCGACCGCGTGAACAAGCTGAGCTTTGACGCCGGCGACCTTCACTTCGACCTGTCCAAGAACCTGGTGACCGATGAGACCGTCAAGCTGCTGTGCGATCTTGCCCGCGAGGTGAAGCTCGAGGAGCGCCGCGACGCCATGTTCTCCGGCGAGCACATCAACACCACCGAGGACCGCGCCGTCCTGCACACCGCGCTGCGCCGTCCGGCAAGCGAGAAGGGCCAGCTCATCGTTGACGGCCAGGACGTCGTCGCCGACGTGCACGAGGTCCTCGACCGCATGTACGCCTTTGCCGAGCGCGTGCGCTCCGGTGAGTGGAAGGGCGTTACCGGCAAGAAGATCGAGCATCTGGTGTCCATCGGCATCGGCGGCTCCGACCTGGGCCCGGTCATGGCCTACGAGGCCCTGCG
>CABQHZ010000039.1 GCA_902464175.1 uncultured Collinsella sp.
TTCTACGGCGTTGGTATTACTTGGTATTCCTAAGTATTACCCCGCAGATAGAATAGCACACCCGACCCAATGGGGGCGGAGGAAAACGAATCATTTTGTTGCTGAGTAGGTATTTAGAGCGTGATGATGTCCGAGATATCGAGGGCCTGAGCGTCGGCGACATCGTGCGATGCAAGCAGCAGCATACGGCCGTCGAGCAAGTCGAGCACGACCTCGGCACATGCGTCGCGCGCAGCGGTATCTAGACCGGTAAAGGGCTCGTCAAGAATCACCGCGCCGCCCGGGCACAGCAGGGCGCGGGCCATCTCGACACGGCGGCGCTGCCCGCCCGAAAGCTCGGCCACGCGAGCATGCACATCGACCCCCGGCACCAGCAGGCGCAACAGGGCCGCAGCACTCGAGGCGTCCACGCGTGCGTCGGCGCACACCAGCACGTTATCCAGCGCCGAGGCGGACTCGACCAAGCGTGCATCCTGAAACACCATCGAGCACGGCGCGCACTCCCCCGCCGCCAGCACAAGCAACGTCGACTTGCCCACACCCGAGACGCCCATCACGCAGGCGCGCCCACCGGCAGACACATGAAGCACCAGTCCGTCGAGCGCCGGCGCCCAGGGCGCGCGATCGCCCACGGCAAGCGCAAGCTCCGCTGCAGCCCTGCCGCCAGCAGAGCCGCCCACTCGCCCGCGTAGTCCATCCCCATGCGCCCGCACGGCCGCGCCCCACGCCACGGGTCCCGAAACCCGCAGCAGCCACACCAGCACGCGCTCGCATGCCCACGATGCCGCCACGACCAACACGGTCCACGCCAGCAGATCAGCCGTCTCAATCAAAAGCTTTGCCTGATAGATGCGCTCACCCACGGTGTCCGTCGCCATGCCGATGAGCTCCGCCGCCACACCGGCCTTCCAGCTCATGCCAATCACGGCACGGGCGCACGAAAGCACAAACGGCAGGACTTCGCGCCAGGTATGGGCGCAAAACAGTCGCCAGCCCCGCACGCCATGCAGGCGGAACATCTGCTTCAGCGGTTTATTCACCTGTGCCAAACCCTCGGCCAGCGAAAAATACACGCCCGGCAGCGCCATCAAAAAGACTGCCGCGATGCTCACACGTGCCGACCCCAGCCAGATAAGCAGCAGGACTACCACGCAGGCAACCGGCGTCGCCTTCACAAACGAAAGTGCCGGCGCCACCAAGCGGGCAAACGCCCGCGATCGCACCGAGACTCCCGCCAGCACGCCGCCGCACACCGCGGCAAGCGCCAGCCCGCTCAGTATCCGCGCGCCCGAGCCCGCCAAAATCGCCCAGGTATCGCCATCGCACACCAGGCGCAGCAGCGCCAAGGCAACAGCACCCGGCCCCGGCAAAATCAGCGGCTGCGCCACCAGCGCCGCCACCAGCATCCACGCGGCAAGCCAAAAGGCGGCGACGGCACCTACTGCCGCCACCGCCTTCATACGCTCTGTCATTTGTCGAGCAAACGCACGCACGGGCTACTCCATGTAGTAGAAATCGTCAGCCGGGAGCTTACCGCCCACGGCACTCGCGTCCGCATCGGCCAGCACCTGCAGGTACCCACCGAGCGCCGCCTTCATATCCTTGTCCGTCTGGCAGACAAGCATGCACCCGGGAATCGCTTTTTCGGCGATCTTGGCGTTGTCCACAATGCCGGCATCGACCACGGCCTGCGCCCAGTCTGCCGGCGCCGCATTGACAGCCTTAACGCTCGCCGCATGGCAGCTCAAGAACTCCGCCACGGCCTCGGGATGTTCCTCGGCAAACGCGCGGCGCACCACGGTCACACCCGTCAGCAAGCGCGAGCCCGTGTCACCCGCCAGCTCATCCCACACATCGGTCAGACTTACCGGCGCCGACAGCTTGCCCTCGCTCTTGGCGATGGCAGCGGTCTTGAACGGCTCGGGCAGCACGCCCACGGCAGACGAGTCGGCAAGCAGGGCCGAAAGCACTTCGGTGGGCTCGCTCTTAAACTCAAGCGCCACCTGGCCGGTCAGGCCCGCGCGCTCCAGCAGGTAGTTCATGACGTACTCCGGCGTGGTGCCCTTGCCTGTCATGTAAACGGTACGACCCGCCAGATCGCCAAACGAGGTAACGTCCGCGTCGCCCGTCACAACGTTCAGCACGCCCAGCGTGTTGATGTCGATGACCTGCACCGCGCCCTCGGTCTTGTTGAAGAGCACGCTCGCCACGTTGGCGGGCACCAGGGCAATGTCGATATCACCTTGAATGACCTTGGGCACAATCTCGTCGGCGGCAGTGTTGATCGCAAAGTCGAACTCGTTGTCCGTCTCGCCGTTTGCGGCCTGGTCCATAAACTGCACCAGGCCAATCGAGGTCGGCCCCTTGAGCGAGGCGACGTGCACCTCGACCGACTCTGCAGCAGCACCGGCGCCGTCCGTGGCAGCCGAGCCCGCAGCAGACCCGGCACCGGCAGCCCCGCCGCCACAGCCCGCGAGCGCAAGCGACAGCGCACCCGCGGCAAGCGCCGAGGCAAATCCCCGGCGCGACAGCTCAACATTAAACGCGCGCATCGTTAGCACTTCCCCTCGTTGGGCATCGACCAGGCGTGATGGTCTGTATGCAGCAGTTCCTCGGCCAGCGGCGAGAGCGGCGCGCCCAAAAACTCGTTGTAGCACGCCTGGACATCTGGGTTCTCGTGCGAGAAGCGAATGTCCGCAGCGGCATCCAGGCCCCACAGCACCTGACCGCGCTCGGCTGCCAGCTCGCAGCCGTCGTGGATGGGCTGACCGCCGCCACCGACGCAGCCGCCCGGGCACGCCATGACCTCAACGAAGTCATAGCTCACGCGGCCGTCGCGAATCGCGTCGAGCAGACGGGCAGCGTTGCCCAGCCCGTGCGCCACGGCGACGCGCACCTTGGTACCATCGATATCGGCCACGGCTTCCTTCCAGCCGTCCAGGCCGCGCACGTCGGTAAAGAAGTCGGCGTCGGGGTTCTTACCCGTCACCAGGTAATAGGCCGAGCGCACGGCGGCCTCCATCACGCCGCCTGTGGCGCCAAAGATCACACCCGCGCCCGTGCCAAAGCCCAGCGGCGTATCGAGCGGCTCCTCGGTAAGCGTGTCCACGCTCACGTGGCTCGCGCGGATCATGCGCACCATCTCGCGCACCGTCAGCGCAACGTCCACGTCGGGCGCACCGCCCTCGCCCACCATGCTCGGCAGCGCACACTCGGCCTTCTTGGCCGTGCACGGCATAACGGACACCACGAACAGGCGCTCGGGCTCCACGCCCAGCACCTTGGCATAGTAGGTCTTGGCGATGGCGCCGAACATCTGCTGCGGCGACTTGGACGTGGACAGGCTGTCGACAAACTCCGGATAGCGCGCCTTCACAAAGCACACCCAGCCCGGACAGCAGCTCGTGAACATGGGCCAGCCGCGGCTGTCGCCCTCGCCCTTGGCGGCCTTACCCAGGCGCTCGAGCAGCTCGGAGCCCTCCTCCATAATGGTGAGGTCGGCCGAGAAATCGGTGTCGAACACGTACTCAAAGCCAACGCGGCGCAGCGCGCAAGCCAGGCGCTCAACGGTAGCCTCTTCGCGCGGAATGCCGAGCTCCTCGCCCCAGGCGCTGCGCACGGCAGGCGCGATCTGCACCAGCACGATCTTGTCGGGATTAGCGAGCGCGTCAAACACGGTCTCGGTATCGTCGCGCTCGCGCAGTGCGCCCGTCGGGCAATGTGTAATGCACTGGCCGCACGCGACGCAATCGGTCTTGCCGATCGGCGCGCGCCCGCGGGTACCCACGGCGGTATGCGTGGCGCGGTTGGTCAGGTCCCAAATCCCTAGTCCCTGCACGCTCTCGCACACCTTGATGCAGCGCATGCATTTAATGCACTTGTCGTTATCGCGGATGACGGGGAAATCGAAGTCCCAGCCCTCGCGCGCCAGGTGCTGCTCGTACGGCAGGTAGAAGATGCCCAGGTCGTTGGCGATGGTCTGTAGGTTGCAGTTGCCGCTGCGCACGCAGCTCGTACAGCGCGAGTCGTGCTGGGACAGCAGCAGCTGCACGTTGGTGCGACGGGCCTCGCGGGCCTTGGGACTGTTGGTATGGACCACCATGCCGTCGAGCACGTAGTTGTTGCAGGCGGCAACCAGCTGGTCGCAGCCCTCGACCTCGACCACGCACACGCGGCAACCGCCGATCTCGTTCAGATCGCGCAGGTAGCACAGGGTGGGAATCTGGATGCCGACGGACTTGGCCGCATCCAGGATCGTGGTGTGCTCGGGCACCACGACCTCGCAATTATCGATCGTGAGCTTGACCATGTTGAGTGCTCCGCTTTCGGTGTTGTCGCTGACAGTGGTTTTGTTGGGCTCTACCATTCCAGGTTCCTCCCTCCGCGGAACGCGCCAAAGCCAAAGTGGTCGCAACGCAGGCAGCGGCTTGCCTCCTGGCGTGCCTCCTCCTCGGCAAGGCCCTGCTCGACCAGATTCCAATCGTGGATGCGCTCGCCGGCTTCGCGCTCGCCCAGCTCGCAGCGGCCGCACTCGTGCTTGCCCTTAAACTGCACGGTCGGCAGCTCGACCTCGAGCTTGATCTTGTGGTCAAAGCCCAGGTAGCGGTCGATATTTGCCGAAGCCACGCGGCCGGCGTTGATAGCACGGATGACGGTGGCGGGACCGGTCTGGCAGTCACCGCCGCTAAAGAGGCCATCGAAGTTGGGCACGGCGCCATCCGAATCGGTGACCACGCAGCCCCACTTACAAGCGATGCCCATGTCCTCAAACGGCTTGGAATCGATGTCCTGGCCAATGGCCACAAACACGCGCTCGCAGGGAATGACGCGCTCGGGCGTGGCGGCGGCACGCGGGGCCGGACGCCCACGACGGGGCTCGCCGATAATCTGCGGCTGCACGCGCAGGCCACTCACGCGACCTTCCTCGCCCGTCTCGATAGCGAGCGGGGCGGTCAACTCCAGCACCTCGCAACCCTCCGCCTGGGCGCCGGCGATCTCGGCATCCTGGGCCGTCATGTCGCAGATGCGACGGCGGTAGACGATACTCACCTTTTCGGCACCGCAGCGCACGGCGGAGCGCGCCACGTCCATGGCCACGTTGCCGCCGCCGATAACGCACACGCGCTGGCCGCTCAGGTCGGGCAGCTCGTCGTCACCGATGGCGCGCAGCATCTTGACGGCCGACTCCACACCGGGAGCCTCTTCGCCCGGAAGGCCGAGCTTCTTGTCACTGTGGGCACCAATGGCCAGGTAGACGGCATCGAACTCGTCGCGCAGGCGGGCAAGCTCCTCGCCGTTGACGGAGTGGTCGAGCTCAACGTCGATACCGGCGCTCAAGATCCAGTCGATCTCGGCCTGCAGGCGCTCGCGCGGCAGGCGGTAGCTGGGGATGCCGTAGCGCAGCATGCCGCCCAGGTGGTGGCGCTGCTCAAAGATGGTCACCTTGTGGCCCATCACGGCCAGGTAGTAGGCACAGGAAAGGCCAGCCGGGCCGCCGCCGATCACGGCGACGCGCTTGCCGGTGTTGTCGGCCACGCTGGGCTTGTAATCGTTGAGGTCACTGTGCTCAACGGCAAAACGCTTAAGGGCGAGGATGTTCATGGGGTCGTCGACCATGCCACGGCGACAGTGCATCTCGCAGGGATGCTCGCACACCAGGCCGCAGACGAGCGGCAGCGGATTGTTCTTGCGGATGACCTTGACGGCGTCGGCATAGCGGCCGGCTTCGACGAGCGAAATGTACCCGGGAATGTCGACGTGCGCCGGGCAGCCTGAGACGCACGGGACGCGGGCCTCGCGGTCAAAGCCGCAAGAGTGCTCGCGGATGTGATGCTCAAAATCGTCGCGGAAACCGCGGATAGCGGTGAGCGCCATGGCGCCGGCCTCGTAGCCGATGGCGCAGTCGCTCGAAAGGTAGATGGTGCGGGCCGTGCGCTCAATCAGGTTGAGCGTGGACTCGTCGGCGCGGCCCTCGAGCACATCGGCGAGCAGATCGCTCAGCGCGCTCAGGCCCACGCGGCAGGGCGTGCACTTGCCACAGCTCTGGGTGGAGCACAGGTTGACGAGTGCCGCCGTAAACTCAACGGGACACGGGGCGAGCGAGCTCACCGCCAAACGACGTCCGAGCGCATCGTGCAGGTCGTCCATGACGGCCTGAGCGTGGCTGCGTTCCATTACGTGCAGTCGTGCCATAAAGATCCCCTCTCACATGGCAGCCCGGAGGCGAGGCCGGGCGAAGTTGCTACACGCACAACACTGACCTAAAAAGTTGTTAGGTCTCCACACGGTTCGGCAGGCGGTATAAAATGTCGCCCTCAGCGGTGAAAACGAACATTACCGCAGATAAATGCCATATTTGATAAAACGCGTTACCAAATGACAATGCCCCGCCCACGCAATCACGTGGACGGGGCATTGCTCCAGGCATGCGGTCAGCGACCCTGTTGCTTTTACTTAAGCTCGGGCCAGTAACCCTTGTTGGCCTCGATCATGTCGTCGAGAACTTCCTTGGCGACCTTCATCGAAGGCACGGTCTTGTTGAGCGTAAAGGCCTTGAGTGCTTTCTCGTACGAACCCTCGATCGTAGCCTCGACCACGAGCTTCTCGGAGTTCAGCTGCTGCATCATGAGGCCCTGCTGGAACAGCGGAATGTTGTCGCGGCTGATGACCTCGGGGCCGTTCTTGCCAATGTAGGCAGGCAGCTCGACCATAGCGTCGTAGGGCATGTTGGGGATAGCGCCCTTGTTCTCGCAAATGACCAGGAAGCGCTGCTTGGTATCGTTCTTCAGAGCGATAGCCAGGTCGGCAATCCAGTCGCCGTGGCTGCCCGCATAGAACGTGCTCTCGTCGATCTCGCCGGTCTTCTCGTAGTGGTCGATGCCATCAAAGAGGTTCTTCTCACGCGTCTCCTCAACCTCATTCGCACGGGTGCGCTCGGGGTTGGAATGCTCGACGAACTCCTTCTGCTGCAGGTAGTAGTTCAGGTACGTGTTGGGCAGGTACTCCGGGAAGCACTCCATGATCTCGTACTCGCCCTTCCAGACGTAGTACCAGCTGCCCTTGGTGTGGCGGTTCTGCTCGGGATGCTCGTCGGTAGCCTCCTCGGGCTTCTTGGACATCAGCGAGCCCATGCCCTTGAGGTACGAATCGGGCAGCAGAATCTCATGCTCCTTGATGTACTCGCGCAGCTGCGGGAGCACCTCCTCGCCCTTGTGACGGATCGAGGTGAACCAACCAAAGTGGTTGAGGCCAAAGTAATCGTACTCGACATCCTTCTTGTCGATATCGAGCGCGGCGCAAACCACGTCGATGATCGCGATCGGCATGTCGCAGATGTTGATGATGCGAGCGTTGGGACGCAGCACGCGGCAGCCCTCAGACACGATGGCAGCGGGGTTGGAGTAGTTGAGAATCCAGTAGTCCTTCTTGGCGTACTTCTCAACGTCATCGATCAGCTCGACCATGGGGAAGATGGTGCGCATGCCGTAGGCAAGGCCGCCGCAGCCGCAGGTCTCCTGACCCACGCAGCCGTGACGCAGCGGAATCTTCTCGTCCTGCTCGCGCATGGCGTAGCCGCCCACGCGCATCTGGGCAAACACGAAGCTCGCGTCGGTAAAAGCCGTCTTTTTGTCGGTGGTCACCGTGAGCTTGATGTCCAGGCCGAGGTCCTCGTGCAGAATCCAGTCCACGAGCACGCCGATCTTGCGCTGGCGCTCCTCGTTGATGTCGTACAGACGAATCTCGTCAACGTCGAGCTCGTCCTTGCGCAGAGCGATGGACTTGACGATGCCAGGGGTAAAGGTGGATCCGCCACCACACAGAGTAATGATCATTGTTTACTGCTCCTTCTCAATTGCGTTTTCGACCTTGTCGCGCATCTCGGCGACCTTCATGCCAAAGATGATCTGGATATTGTTGCCGTTGCGGTTGATACCGCTGTTGGGAACGTGGTTGATGAGGCTCTCATCGATGAGGTCCGGGTTCTTAACGTTCACGCGGAGACGCGTAAAGCAGTTCTCGAGCTCCTCGATGTTGTCCTTGCCGCCAAGACCTGCGACCAGGTCGGCAATACCTGCATCGACGCCCTCTGCGGGAGCGGTGGCAACAGCGCCCTGCTTCACCGCGACAGACGCGGCGGCCTCGCCCTCGGCAACGGACTCGGCGAGCTCGGACTCCTCCTCGCGACCAGGCGTGTGGAGGTTGAGCTTCTTAATAAGGAAGGTGAAGAGGAAGAAGTACAGCGCGGCGTTGACGACTCCAAGCACCAGCATAACCGGCCAGTTGGTCTTGTCGACACCGAGGACCAGGTTGGAAACCACGATGTTGATGATACCGCCTGCAGTCGAAGCGGGCACGGAGAGGACCTTGAGCAGAACCAGGAAGATACCGGAAAGAACCGAGTGAACGACAAAGAGCACGGGAGCGGCAAAGACAAAGAGGAAGTCCATGGGCTCGGTGACACAGGAGAGCACGGCGGTGATGATCAGCGGGATGATAACGGCCTTGGTCTTATCCTTGTTCTCCTTGTAAGCGGTGAAGATAAAGGCGAGACCGATACCGATGTAGGGCCACAGGTTGTTGAAGGTGTAGCTGTTGAAGTAGGTGCTATCGGAGAAGGGCTGTCCCGTCATTGCCATCTCGGCGACACGGATGGGATAGGCGCCGGCGATAACCTGATCGCCCAGCGTCAGGGTGCCACCCACATCGGAGAACTGGAACGGAGTGTAGATGAGGTGGTGCAGACCGGTGGGAACGAGCAGCTTGTTAAGCATGCCGTAGATAAACAGACCGATGTTGCCCGACTCCTTAATGATGCCGGCAACGGAGGAGATGGCGCCCTGAACCGGAGGCCAAACGATGCAGAAGCCAGCGCCCATGATCCAGGAGATGATGATCATGATCAGGAACGGGAAGCGAACGCCCGAGAACATCGAAAGGGCAATGGGGAACTGCTTGTTCGAGTACTTGTTGAACACGGCACCGGTGATGCAACCAAGAATGATGCCGCCAAACACGCCGGTATCGAGCACCTGAATGCCCATAACGGTGCTCTGGCCGGTTCCGGTAAGGCCGAGCATGCCGCTCGCTTCGGCAAGAGAGCCGGTGGCGTTGAGCACGATGTTGTTAGCCTGCAGGAACAGGAAGAACGACATCAGGGCGATCAGCGAAGCATGGCCCTTGTTCTTCTTTGCCATGGCGCCGGCGATGCCCACGCAGAACAGAATCGAGAGGTTGTTGATGATAAACATCAGCGACTGATAGACAACGGCGCCCACAAGCTGGAACGGACCGGAGCCCAGCACAGGGATCACGGCGCAGATGGTCTTGTTGGTCAGAATAATGCCCACGATGAGCAAAATGCCGGCAACCGAGAGATACATCATCGGCTGAACGATCGACTTCGCGAACACCTCCAACGGCGCTTTGAAATTGAACTTCTTTTTTGCGGTCATAGCGGTACTCCCCTTCCTTTTCCGCAAATTAAGACAGATGTGCCCTGGACAAGGCCATAAGCCCTGCCTTATATCAATCGATGTGTGGGCACGTTATGCCTAGAGACCAGGTTCTCCAAGCAGGTTAACAATGTGATATGCGAGATAACTCTTCTCGGCATTGGTAACGACAACGTTATAGGTAGACGACAAGTGGGCGGCTATGGCGTCCGCGCACGAGAACGCGCACGGATACGCCGTTTCATCGATTCGGAACAGCGCGTCGCCATTGATTTGCCCGGCCGCAGGATCGAGCGCTCGCTGTGCGAAAAACTGCAGGTGACGAACGAAACGTTCGTAAGGCAGCGAGGTGTCATCGAGGGTCGTAGCATAGCGCTCGGAAACAATCGCAAGCACGTCGCGAACAAGCTGGACCGAGATGATGAGACGGTCGGAGCGTTGCGGCATGGTGGCGTTGACGATATGCAGCGTAATAAAACCCTGCTCTTCTTCGCTCATCTGGATGCCCATATACTCCTTGACAATCTGCAGCGCACGGCCCGCAAGCGCATACTCCTTGCGATAGAACTGCTGGATCTCGAGCAGCAACGGATTCTCACAGGAGACGCCCTTGCGCTCGCGCTCCAAAGCAAGGCCGATATGGTCTGCGAGAGCAATGAGGATCTTGTCGTTGACATCAACATTGAGCTCTCGACGGAGCATCTGAACAATGTCCTCGGCAATCACGAGGTTGACGGTGGGGATGGACTCCAAAAGATGTGCCAAGCGGTCAATCGTACGCGAATCCTGAGAAGTGCCCTCCTGCAGCGCATAGGTCTTTTCGACCGATGCTTCATCGATAGCGTCGCCGGCATGACGGCCAAAGCAGAGGCCTCGACCGATGACAATGAGCTCGGAGCCATCGTCCGAAGTGACCATTGCGACGTTATTGTTGAAAACTCGCTTGATAACCACGGTACCCACCACAAGAATTTACTCGGAAAGCCAGACGACAGGCTCTTTAACAGCAACAGGGCCGGAAGCGTGCTCACGAAGAGTCGAGTTCTCCGAACGCTCGCACACGATAACGAAGACCGTGGGATCGAAGCCGGCGGCGCGGACCGCGTCAAAATCGACCTCGACGAGGGGCTGGCCCGCGTCGACATGGTCACCCTGAGCAACAAGCGCATGGAAGCCCTTGCCCTCAAGTTTAACAGTGTCGATTCCGATATGCAGCATCACCTGAGCAGAGCTGTCGTCGGACATGATGCCCAGCGCGTGCTCGGTCGGGAACAGCGCCGCGACGGTACCGGAGACAGGAGCGCACACCGTTCCCTCTTGGGGAACCACGGCAACGCCATCGCCCACGGCACGGCTGCTAAAAGCGGGATCATTGGTTTTTTCTAGGTGAACAAGCTCGCCGGAAACGGGGGCGAGGATTTCGAACTCGGAAGTTGCAGTCTTCTGCTCATCCGAACCGCCCATCAGGCGAGAAAAGAAACCCATGGTGGCATGTCCCTTCATAAATATAGCCCAACCAAAATCAAGCGAATGCGTCCTTAGAGACACATCCGTTCAAAGACTTTGGTTAGGCCCACGTCCGAGGGACTCGGTAACCTTCCGCATTTCTTTTTACGGGAGCTATTGTAGACAAGCCCAAAGCCAGAATAGTCATTACGACCGGTGAGCGGTATTTTTTCTTCGATAAACGGTATTTAGGCAGCACTTGGGGACGTTCCTTTTCTGCCGGCACTCGGGGACACTCCTCACTCTGGTGCATTGGGGACAGGTTTGTTTGCACCAGGTTGGTGCAGATTAACCTGGCCCCATTGCACCAATTTCGTATGCGCTAGACAAAGAGCTCGCATTCCTTCCGCACGACGCAAACCTTGCTCAGCATCTGGGAAACAGCGGATAGCTTGTTGGGATCAAGCTTACGAGCGCCTCGCGGGCATACGGCAATGCAGCGCATGCAGGAGATGCACGCCTCGCCAGCTGCTCGTTTGGGGTCACCCTTGTCGATAGCACAAACGGGGCACGCCGCGGCGCATGCACCGCAGGAGACGCAATCCTCTGTTGCCTCGGGTGCCATGCGGTGACCTCTGGCTTGTTTATAAGGACGATTGCCGGGAATAGAGGGCTCGGATGCATCCTCAGCCAACAGCTTTTGCTGAATTTGCTGCGCAAACTCTGCGAGCTGCGCCGCATCCTGCGCATCCGGACGACCGGCAGCAAACTGTCGCGCAATGGAATGTTCTGCAATGGCTGCAACTGCCGCGATTACCTGGAATCCCGCATGCTTCGCAACGTCCTCCAGCTCTACGAGCGTGTCCTCAAACGCGCGGTTTCCGTAGACGCACACCAGAACGGCCCGCGCTCCGTTGCCGTGAACCATGTTCAGTCGGTCGACCGCCACGGCAGGGACTCTGCCGGCATACGCTGGCACGGAGATAACAGCCACGTCGTCCTTCGTCATCGAGACCTCGTGGAAATCCAACCCGCTATCGGTCAGATCGACGGTAACGGTCTTTTTGTCCAGCGCCCCGGCCACAAGGCCAGACACCTTCCGCGTTCCGCCCGTCGGACTAAACACAATTTCGAATACGCTCATCGAGGCACCCTCCCCCCTACGCCTGGCAACGCGTCAAGCCGTTTTCACATTCAGACAGAGTATACGGCGCGTGGGATCCCCGTTTTGGTGCACCAAACACCCCAATGCGCCCACCCTGCGCTGTCTGCCTCTTCGTTTTGTATAAATTACGGTACAGGTTGTATATATTTACGGGATATCGCCGCGTTCTCCTGAGGTACCCCATCCTGGCCCGTGCAAAAAACGGAGTATTCTGCAACGTGACCGCGCCAGCACCGCCGCGGGTGGGCAAAACTGTAGGGCGCCGTATCGTTCTAAGTCCCGACATGGCGAGAATGACGCGCCCCTGCTCCGGAAAACGGCGAAATCTGACTCGGAACGCTCGCTAGGGATATCCGAAGGCCACAGTTGGCGACGTCGAATCATATGCAGACAACTCGAACTGCAGAATACTCCAAAAAATGCACGGCGCACCCCATAGGACCCATTGCTGCATGGCGGAAAATAGGTCCTCAGCATCCCCCAGATGCATTCCCGAGAAAATCACGTTTGAATTAGCGATGGACACGGCAAACAAAAGGGCCCGAGCGTTGTTTGCTCGGGCCCTTAGCTTGTCTCACGCTAGCGCGCGATGCGCATCTTACTTGCGCTTGCCGCCGCCGTCACCGGGGCGACGGGAGCTGCCGCCGCGCTTGCCACCACGGCTGTTGCCATAGCTGCCACGGTTATCGCGACCGCCGGCACGGCCGCCACGGGAGCCGGTCTGGTTGCCGCCACGCCCGCCACGATAGCCGCCACGACGCTCCTCGCGGGTATCGTCGTAGTTGCGCCAGTCATCGCGACGATCGCGGCTGGCACGCGGATCACGACGATCGCGCGACTCATTCGAACGACCGGCGCCGCTGCGGCCACCGTTGCCACGAGCGCCCTCGCGACGCTCACCACCGCGGCCGCCCTCGCGGCCTCCGCGCTCGTCAAAGCGCTTGCCGCCACGGGACTCGCCGCCGCGGGTGCTACGCTCACCACGGCCCTCGCCGCCGCGGCGCTCGTCACGGCCACCGCGCTCGTCATCACGACCGGAACGACGGTGGTCGCCCGCACCGCGCTTGCCACCGCGCGAACCGCGGCCCTCGTCCTCGCGCTCGACACGACGACGGCCACCGCGATCCCCATCCTCGCGACGGCGGCGATGCGCCTCGCCCTGGAACTGCTTGGCACGACGCTCGGCACGGTTACCGCGCGGGGCCTGCTCGACGGCAGCGGCACCGCCGCGCTCCTCGGCAGCTACCTCGCGGGCCACGCTCTCAACAGCCTCGTCTACGCGAGCCTGAACGCCCTCGCGCACGCGGGTCTTGCCGCCGCGCTTGGGACGGCTCGGACGCTCGCCGTCGCCGCGGCGCTCGTCGCGACCGCGGTTGGAACGACCGGCAACATCGCCGTAATCGTCGCCGTTGCGCTTGCCGTCGCGACGCGCCTGCTCAAGCTTCTTCTTGCTCTTGGACTTGCCGCGCTTGGTCTTCTTCTTCGCCTTAAAGGCCGCAGGGTCGCGCTCGGGATCAACCGCGGGCGGGTTGGGACCCACGTGCAGGTCGCCGGCCAGGTAGATGTCGGCGGTCTTGTCCATGAGCTTCTCGATCTCGTAGAACTCGTCCACGTCCTGCTCGGTCACAAACGTGATGGCCCAGCCCAGCTCGCCGGCGCGGCCCGTACGGCCAATGCGGTGGATATAGTCAGTCGGCTCGGCCGGCACGTCAAAATTCACAACGTAGCGCACGTCGCTAATGTCGATGCCGCGGGCGAGCACGTCGGTTGCCACCAGCACGTCGACGGTGCCGTCGCGGAAGGCCGAAAGGGCACGCTCGCGCTGGGCCTGGCTGCGGTTGCCGTGAATCGCGGCGGCCTTGATGCCCTTACGCTCCAGACGACGGCAGCAGCTGTCGGCGCGGTGCTTGGTGCGCATAAAGACGATAGTGCGCTCCGGACCCTCCTTCTTGAGGAACTCGGGCAGCAGGTTGTTCTTGGCCTCGATGGACACCGGGAACACAAACTGGTCGACGGTGTCGGCGGTCGACGTGGCCGGTGCGATCTCCACGCGTGCCGGGTCGCTCACCAGGTCGGTAATCTCGCCCACGGCCTCCTCGTCAAGGGTCGCCGAGAACAGCAGCGTCTGGCGCTCGGCCGGCGTCTCGCGCACGATACGGCGGACGGCGGGCAAAAAGCCCATGTCGAGCATGCGATCGGCCTCGTCGAGCACCAGCACCTTGACCTCGTCCAGGTGGCAGGCGCCCTGCTCGATCAGATCGACCAGGCGGCCCGGCGTGGCGACCAGGATGTCGCAGCCGTACTTGAGGGCCGCGGTCTGCGGCTTGTAGCTCACGCCGCCCACGACGGTCACGGCGACATGGCCGGTGACGTCGGCGATCTTGCTCGCGACCTCGTCGATCTGCTGTGCGAGCTCGCGCGTGGGGGTGATGACGAGCATCACGGGGCCGCGGCCGTTGCCCTCGGGCTTCTTGGCGCCGCGACGACGGTTGCGGCCGCCGCGCTCGCGCACGGGCTTGGGCGGAGCAATGTGCTCCAGATTGTTCATG
>CABQHZ010000040.1 GCA_902464175.1 uncultured Collinsella sp.
TGCCGTACCACCTTGGCCGGCACGTAGTTGAACAAACGTATTCGAGTATACACGCGCGGGTTTCTGCTGCAAGAACAATTTTTTACGCAGACAAAAAGACAAAACCCGCACATGATAACCGCCCGCCTCACGAATGAGACGGGCGGTATGAAGGGGCGCTACGCTAGGCGTCGATGCGCAGGGGGCTAGGCGTTGCGCTTGGCCTCGAGCTTGGCCTGAGCGGCAGCCAGGCGCGCGAGGGGCACGCGATAGGGCGAGCAGGACACGTAGTCCACGTCGGCCACGTTAAACAGGCCCTTGATGGACTTGGGGTCGCCGCCGTGCTCGCCGCACACGCCAAAGTGCATGTCGGGATTGGTGGCGCGGCCCTTCTCCACGGCCATGCGCACGAGCTCCAGCACCGCCGCGTCGATGGTCTCGAAGGGGTTGTCTTTCAGGATCTTTTTATGCATGTACAGCGGGATGAACTTGGCCTCGGCGTCATCGCGCGAGAAGCCAAAGGTCGTCTGGGTGAGGTCGTTGGTGCCAAAGCAGAAGAAGTCGGCATGATGGGCGATCTCGTCAGCGACCATGCAGGCACGCGGCAGCTCGAGCATCGTGCCCACGGGAATATTGAGCCCGACGCCCTCTTCGGCGGAAACCTCGGCGATTACGCGCTCGATAACCTCGCGGGTCTGGACATGCTCGGCCGTGATGGAAACGAGCGGAACCATGATCTCGGGGCGCGGGTCGACACCCTCCTTGATAAGGCGGGCAGCGGCCGTGGCGACGGCGCGAACCTGCATGAGCGGCAGATCGCCAAAGACGACGGACAGGCGCACGCCGCGCAAGCCCAGCATGGGGTTGGACTCGACCATGCCGTCGATGCGACGCAGGCGGGCGCGCAGGGCAGTGAGCTCCTCCTCGGGAGCGCCGGCGGCCTCCTTCTTGGTGATGGCGACCTCGAGCTCGCGAGGATTATCCAGGAACTCATGAAGCGGCGGATCGAGCAGGCGGACGACCACATCGCGACCGGACATGGTCTTGAACATCGCCAGGAAGTCCTCGGTCTGAACCTTGAGCAAGTCGGCCAGGCCCTGCTGCTTCACGGCCTCATCGTCAGACAGGATAAAGCTCTGGATGATGTTCTTGCGATCGCCCAGGAACATGTGCTCGGTGCGGCATAGACCGATGGCCTCGGCGCCAAACTCGAGCGCGAGCTCGGCATCCTCGGGGTTGTCGGCGTTGACGCGCACGTGGTTGGCGTGACCGTCGGTCTCGTCCAAGCGAATCTCGTCGGCCCAGGACAGGATGGTGTCCAGGTCGCCGGTGAGCTCGGCCGAAACCAGGTCGACGGCGCCGTCGACGACGATACCCTGGGTGCCGTCGATGGAGATGACATCGCCCTCGCGCAGCACGCGGTCGCTGCCCTCGATGCGCACGACCTTCTCTGCCGCGTCAATGTGGAAGCGCTCAACGCCGCAAACGCAGGGCGTACCCATGCCGCGGGCGATAACGGCGGCATGGCTCGTCTTGCCACCGTGGCTGGTCAGGATGCCCTCGGCGGCGACCATGCCCTTCAGGTCGTCGGGGTTGGTCTCCCAGCGGACCAGAATGACCTTGTGGCCCTCGTTGGCGCGCGCGACGGCGTCATCACTCGAGAACACGACCTCGCCCACGGCGGCACCAGGGCTGGCGTTAAGGCCGCTGGCCAGGGCCTCGTACTTCTTGGAGGCGTCGAACTGCGGGTGCAGGAGCTGGTCGAGCTGCGCGGGATCGATGCGGCTCACAGCCTCCTCGCGGGTGATGAGGCCCTCCTCGACCATTTCGATAGCAATGCGCAGGGCGGCAGTGGCGGTGCGCTTGCCCACGCGGGTCTGGAGCATCCAGAGCTTGCCCTGCTCGATGGTAAACTCGATATCGCACATATCGCGGTAATGATCCTCGAGCGTCAGGAACACGCGCTCGAGCTCCTCGCCTGCGGACTCGAGGCCCGAGGTGGTCTTGAGGTCGGCGATGGGCTCGGTGTTTCGGATGCCGGCGACGACGTCCTCGCCCTGGGCATTCACCAAAAAGTCGCCATAGAACTCCTTGGTGCCGTCGGCCGGGTTGCGCGTAAAGGCGACGCCGGTCGCAGAGGTCTCGCCCTTGTTGCCAAAGGCCATGGCCTGGACGTTGACGGCGGTGCCGAGCTCGTCGGAAATGCCGTGCTGCTTGCGGTAGATGCAGGCGCGCTCGTTCATCCAGCTGCCAAAGACGGCCTGGATGGCAAGGCGCAGCTGGAGCTCCGGATCGTGCGGGAAAACGGGCTTACCGTCGGCGACCTCGAGCTCGGGATACAGGGTCGCCTCGACGTTCTCGGAGAAGATGCCCTTAAAGGTCTCGACGAGCTCCTGCAGGTCCTCGGCCGAAAGCTCGGAATCGACACGAACGCCGGCGACCAGGCGGGCCTGGGTCAGGGCGTTCTCGAATAGGTCGGCGTCGACGCCCATGACGACGTTGGAGAACATCTGGATAAAGCGACGGTAGCTGTCCCAGGCAAAACGCGGGTTTTGCGTCTGGGCGATAAGGCCCCGGACGGAATCGTCGTTGAGGCCCAGGTTGAGGACCGTGTCCATCATGCCGGGCATGGAGAACGGAGCGCCCGAGCGAACCGACACGAGCAGCGGATCGGAGGCATCGCCGAGTTTCTTGCCGCAACGGGCCTCGAGGTCCGCCTCAGCGGCAACGATCTCATCGAGTGCGCCCTCGGGCCACACATTGCCGGCACCGGAGTACTCGACGCAAGTCTGGCAGGTAATGGTAAAGCCACCGGGAACCGGCAGACCGATGCGGCTCATCTCGGCAAGGTTTGCGCCTTTGCCGCCAAGCACGAAGTTCATGGATTTGTCGCCCTCAGTGACACAGGTGCCCTGGGCGTCGGTTCCAAAACGGTAAACCCTCTTGCAATCGCTCACGATACTTCCCCTTCCATGCACTTACGCGCACGACCGTGGTAACGAATCGACCCGCCGAATGCGAGCCGTGAGGGTACTATACGGCGGGTTTTGGGCGGGCTTGCGCAGAGGGCGCGGGGGTTGGTAAACGTGGTAAATATGGCGGTAAACGGTAGGTAAAGTTGGTTACCTTATGAAGATACCAATGCAAGATGCTTGCAGGTCAAATGCTAGTTTATTGCTAAATCGCTTTACCAATATCGTGCATTATTTTTAGGTAGTCTTTTAGAGACGGGCATTTTTAGCTACCCCAATAAGCTAGCTTTGCTGGGCTCGGCGGGCGGCGCGGCGGGCACGGGCATCTTGGATTTCCTCCAAGTGGCTAATGATCTCGGCAGCGCTTTCCTCGATGGCCTTGCCATCGGTACGCACCACAAAGCAGCCTAGGCGCTTCATGAGGGCACGGGCTTCCTCAAGCTCGCTGCGCACACTCTCGGGCTCGGCATAGGAGCCGGCAACGGCACGGGCGTAGTCATCGCCCAAGCGACTATCGCGAATTTCGGAAATCACATCGACGGTCGAGATCAGACCAAACAACCGCATCGGGTCAACCTCGTAAATCGACTTCGGCGGCTCCATGCCATGCGCCAGTGGGACATTGGCGACCTTGTAGCCCTGATAGGCTAAATACATCGACAGCGGCGTCTTGGATGTACGCGACACACCCAGCAGCACGATATCGGCACCCGACAGATCGTCGCAACCACGACCGTCATCGTGCTCAACGAAATACTCCATGGCCTCGATACGATGGAAATAGCGGTCATCGGTCTTGTGAATCACGCCCGCAACGCACTTGGGCGGCACACCGATGAGCGACGACAGCACGGCAAGCGTCGGGCCGATCAGGTCGACCGAACGGATATGCAGCATACCCAGGTAATCGAGCACGCGGGCGCGAAGCGCCGGATCGACAATGGTATGGAACACGGCGACATCGCGATGGTCGGCATCGACGCGCGGCCCCACAAATGACTTGACCTGCTCCACGGAGGTCACCTTGGGCAGGCGCAAAACGCGAAAAGCCCCTTCATCAAATTGCCCGGACGCCGCAAGCACCACCTCACAAGCGGTATCGCCGAGCGAGTCGGAGATAACGATAACGGTGGGACGAGCGGTGACCGGGCAATCCATGCGGGGCTCCTTTTGCGCTTATGCGCAGGCTGGCTTACTTTTTGCGGGCAAGCTCACCGATGTTGGCAATGCCGGAGAAAACGGCCTCGAAGCGGTTGAGCAGCTTAAGGCGATTATCGCGAAGCTGCTCGTCCTTGTCCATGACCATAACCTCGTCGAAGAAGCGGTCGATGGGGGCACGCAGAGCGGCAAGCGCGGCAAATGCGGCCGGGTAGTCCTCGGCAGCAAGGGCGGCATCGACGGCGGTCTGAGCAGCCTCGGAGGCGTCGGCGAGCGCAAGCTCGACCTCGCCCATCAGGCTGCGGTCATACTCCGCACCCAGCTCGGGCTTGGAGATATGCGCGGCGCGGGCATAGGCGGTCGCCAGGTTGTCGAACGTCTCAGCGTCGTTCTTGCGGGCCTCGTCGAGGGCGGCGCAGCGGGCGAAGAAGACGGACGGGGCGATGATGTGCACCGCGGAGACGGCGGCGACGGTATCGGCCGGAATCTTTTCGTCGCGGGCCATGCTCACCAGGCGGCCATGGAAGAAGTCACGAACCTGCTGGGCGACCTCGGCGGCGTCGAACTCAATGCCCTGCTCACTGTAGAGTTCGAGGGCAAAGTCGATGAGCGACGTGGGATCGATCGGCAGACGGTCGCGCAGGATGTTGATGATACCGATAGCGGCACGACGCAGCGCGTAGGGATCGGAGGAGCCAGTCGGGGGCTCGCCGATGGCAAAGATACCCGCGATGGTATCAAGCTTGTCGGCGCAGGCCACGATGCAGCCAGCGGTGCCCTCAGGCAGCTCGTCACCGGCAAAGCGGGGACGATAATGATCGCGAATGGCGTGGGCGACCTCGTCGTTCTCCCCCATCGCGGTGGCGTAGTAACCGCCCATCACGCCCTGCTGACTCGTGAACTCGACGACGGCGTTGGACACCAGGTCGGCCTTGCACAGGTGCGCGGCGCGAGCGGCGTCGGCGGCAAGATGGGCGCCCAGATGAGCCTCGCGGGCAATAGCGAGCGCGAGCTGCTCGATGCGCTCGGACTTGGCGAGCACGCTACCGAGCTTCTCCTGGAAGGCAACCTTGGCCAGACGCTCACGGAACTCGTCGAGGGAGATCTTCAGGTCCTCCTCGTAGAAGAACTTGGCATCGTCCAGACGGGCGCGCACGACGCGCTCGTTGCCGTCGATCACGCGCTCGGCATTCTCGGGCTTGCTGTTGGAGACGACCACGAACTCACGCGTGAGCTTGCCCTCGCCGTCATAGATCGGGAAGTAGCGCTGGTTGGTGAGCATGGACTCGCAGATAATCTCGTGCGGGACCTTGAGGAACTCCTCGTCGAAAGTACCGACGAGCACCGTCGGCCACTCGCAGAGGTTAATGACCTCCTCAAAGACCTTCTTGGGCGTATCGACATGGCAGCCGGGACGGGCAGCCTCGACCTCGGAGATACCGGCAAGGATGGCCTCGCGACGGCGCTCGGCAGAAAGCACACCGGCGTCCTCGAGCACCTGCTCGTAGACGGCGGGGCTGGCAACCACATGGTCACCGGGGCCAAGTACGCGATGACCACGCGTGGTGTTGCCACTCGTCACGTCGGCAAACGACACGGGCACAACATCCTCGCCCAAAAGGCAGCAAATCCAGCGGACCGGACGCACGAACGTGGCGTGCTCATGGCCCCAGCGCTGACTACGGTAGTTGGGCCACTGCAGGCCGGCGATGGTCTTCTCGCACAGAGCGGTCAGAATCGGAGTAGCCGGTGCGGAGGGAATGTTCTTCTCGGCAAAGACGTACTCGCGGCCGTCGGTGTCCTCGCGACGGACCAGGTCCTCGGCAGCCACACCGCACTTGCGGGCAAAGCCCTGGGCGGCCTTGGTGGCGTTGCCGTCGGCATCGAAGGCAATGTTTGCCGCGGGACCGCGCTTGACCTCGTGAACCTCATCGGTCGCGGTGGCGACGTCGGCAACGAGCGCAGCCAGGCGACGCGGGCTCGAGATCACGCGGACCTCGCCGTGGGCCAGACCGGCCTCGTCGAGACCCTTGGCGATCATGGTGCCAAGCTGCTTGACGGCATTGTTCAGCGGTGCGGAGGGCATTTCCTCCGTACCGATCTCAAACAGGAAATCCTTAGCGTCTGCCATGGCTTACGCCACCTCGCCTTCCTGGTCGGCATTCTCGTTGACTCCGGCGACCTCGGCCATATAGGCCTCGCAGCACGCCTTGGCGACGGCGCGGACGCGCAGGATGTAGTTGGCACGCTCGACCGCGGACAGCGCGCCACGGGCATCGAGCAGGTTGAAAGCGTGGCTGCACTTCATGACGCAGTCGTACGCCGGCAGCGGCAGCTTTCGCTCCAGGCAGGAATGGCACTCGGCCTCGTAGTCGTCAAACTTCTGACGCATCATCTCGACGTTGGCGACCTCAAAGTTATAGGCACTGAACTCGCGCTCGTTCTCCAGGAACACGTCGCCATAGGTCATGGGCGTGCCGTCGGGCAGATAGCTCCACACCAGATCGTAGACCGAGTTGACGCCCTGGGCGTACATAGCGATACGCTCCAGGCCATAGGTGATCTCGACGGGCACGGGGTCGACCTCGATACCGCCTACCTGCTGGAAGTACGTAAACTGCGTGACCTCCATGCCGTTGAGCCAGACCTCCCAGCCAAGGCCCCAGGCGCCCAGCGTCGGGCTCTCCCAGTCGTCCTCGACAAAGCGGACGTCATGGTCGTTGGGGTCCAGGCCAATGGCGGCCAGCGAACCCAGGTAGAGCTCCTGGGCGTTGACCGGCGAGGGCTTGATAAGCACCTGGAACTGATAGTAGTGCTGCATGCGGTTGGGGTTCTCGCCGTAGCGGCCGTCGGCGGGACGGCGGCAGGGCTGCGCATAGCAGGTGCGCCACTCGGCAGGACCGAGCGAGCGCAGCGTGGTCGCGGTATGGAAGGTACCGGCACCGACCTCAGAGTCATAGGGCTGCATAATGACGCAGCCCTGCTCGCCCCAGTACTGCTGGAGGCGCAGGATGATGTCTTGGAAGGAAAGCGATGAAGCGTTCATGCCTCTAATATCCCCTCGTCGAAACGATTACACGGTTAGGTACTGTACTATAGCGGTTTTTAGTCGATAGCGCCCAGACGGTTGAGCGGCCAGTAACGCACGAGCGCCACGGCGATCAAATCAGAGCGATCGACGGGACCAAAGTAGCGTGAGTCGGCTGAGTTCTCGCGGTTGTCGCCCATCACCCACACGCAGCCGTCGGGGACGGTGTAGGGATAGCTCACCTGGGCGGCGGGCGCCTGGACCGAAAGCGGCCAGCTCATGCCGGTCGTATAGTCCTCGTCGAGCGCTTGGCCGTCAACGACCACCTTGCCGTCCTGCAGGTCAACCGTCTGGCCGGCCGTGGCGATGACGCGCTTTACCAGCACGTCATGCTCAGACGTGGCATCGGGGTTGTGGAACACCACGATATCGCCCTGCTTGACGGGCTGACCGAGCTCGAGCGTCACCTTTTGCGCCAGGATCTGGTCGCCAATCTCGATCGTGTCCTCCATGGAGCCGGTGGGCACCACAAAGGGCTCGACCACAAAGGTGCGGATCAGGAAGGTGGCCACGAGCGCGATCGCGATGACCGCGACCCACTCAAAAGCGCCCCTCAACGCGGAATGCTGCGATGGAACCATTCTCACTCCTCGCTCTGCGAATACGAAGCGTCCAGAATCTCCTGCGCGTATGCGCGCTCCTGGGGCGTAAGCCGCGCCGTCTCGATCAGGTCGGGACGCCAGCGGCAGGTGCGCTCGATGGCATTCTTACGGCGCCAGGCGTCAACCTTGGCATGGTCACCGCTCACGAGCACCGGCGGCACGCCCTCGCCGTTGAATTCGGCAGGGCGGGTGTACTGCGCATACTCGAGCAGGCCTCCGTCCTCGGCGGTCGAGAACGACTCGTCGACGTTGCTCATCTCGTCACCAAGGGCGCCGGGAATCAGGCGTACGACGGCATCGGCAACGACCATAGCGGGAAGCTCGCCGCCCGTGAGCACGTAATCGCCGATCGACAGGCGCTCGTCGGCATACGCATAGGCACGCTCGTCGACACCCTCGTAACGGCTGCACACAAACAGCAAGCGCTCGCTTTTGAGCAGGCGCTCGGCCACATGCTGCGTAAAGGGCTCACCACAGGGCGTAAAGAACACAACCGTGGGCTTGGGACCCTCGGAGCTAATAGCCTCGATGGCCTCGGCGATGGGCTCGACCTTCATGAGCATGCCCTGCCCGCCGCCGTACGGCTCGTCATCGACGGTACGATGGCGGTCGTGCGTCCAGTCGCGCAGGTTATACGCCTTAAAATCAAAAAGGCCGGCCTTGCGGGCGCGGCCCAAAATCGACGTGGACATGACGGGCTCAAACATCTCGGGAAAGACCGAAAGGGTCTCGATCAGCATGTTGTCCTCCCTACTTGTCCATATCGATCAGGCCGTCCATAACGTGGACGGAAATTGTTCCTGCGCCGGGAAGATCGAGCACAACCTGCTCGATCACGGGAATCAGTACCTCGCCGTACCGATCGCCCTCGACAACCCAAACATCGTTAGCGGGCGTCGACATGATCTCGACGATCGTGCCGAGTGAACCGAAGCGCTCGTCGACCACCTCGCGACCCATCAGGTCGGTATAGGCGGCGTCGAGTGAATCGAGCTCAAAATCGTCACGATTTGCCAGCACGTAGCATCCCGTGATGCCCTCGGCGGCCGTCAAGTCGTCAATGCCCTCAAACGAGACCAGATCGCCATCGCCCGTATCGGTGACGGACACGACCGTGCAAAAGCGGTCGCGCTTGAGCGCCGGCGGCGTCAGGGCGATGCGCATACCCGGCTCTAATACAGAAGGAAGCCCCCGCAGCGGCTGCGCGAGGACCTCCCCCTTCCTTCCGTGCGGCTTGACCACACGGGCGATGTTTTTGTACTGGGACCTCAAGGTCCTAGCCCAGAACCTCTACCTCGACAGCAGTGTCGAGGCGAGCGGCCAGTGCACGGGCGAGCGTGCGAATGGCCTTGATGGTACGGCCACGACGGCCGATGACCTTAGCGACGTCATCCTCGGCGACAGAAACCTCAATCGTAGAGGCGTCATCACCATCAATGACCTCAAGGCTCACGGAATCCGGGTCGTCGACGATCTGAACAACGAGATATTCGACGAGATCGGCGATGCGATCTGAGAGCATTGCCTCACCCTCGAGCTGTGCAGCGTCAACCTCAGGCACGATTTACTCCTCGGCGCCCTCAGCGGCCTCAGCGGCAGCCTTAGCGGCCTCGGCCTCTTTGGCGAGCTGCTTCTTGGACTTCTTGACGACGGTCTCGGTCTTCTCGCCCTCGTTGGCGGCCTTGACCAGAGCGGCGACGGCGTCGGTGAGCTGAGCGCCCTTGGACTGCCAGTCGGCGATCTTCTCGAGGTCGAGGTTGATGGTCTTGGGGGCGGTCATCGGGTTGTAGCGGCCAACCTCCTCGATGATACGACCGTCACGCGGGGCGCGGGAATCGGCGACGACGACACGGTAGTACGGACGCTTCTTAGCGCCGTGACGAGCAAGGCGAATCTTGACTGCCAAAGGAAACTCCTCCAACCAAGCAGCTTTAGGCTGCAACTACAAACAAACAGTTGAACATAATACGCCATCGACGCGGGCAGGTGAAGTCCGTGAGACCAACTTCTTCGGTGTAGTCGAGGGCAAATCCATATCTTAGACAAGAATTCGGGATTTGCAAGCACATACACGCACCCCACATGAGCTGCGCGGTATACTCATGACATGGAAAGACGCGAACATACATACGGTTATGAGGATGCCATGGGCGTCACGCCACCTCCCTGGACGGGTCCGGCGGTGGGCCTCATGGACCTCGATGCGTTTTTTGCGAGCGTGGAGATGCTCGATCATCCCGATTGGCGCGGAAAACCGCTCATCGTGGGCGGAGACGCCGATTCGCGTGGCGTCGTGTCCACGTGTTCGTATGAGGCACGTCGCTTTGGCGTGCGCTCTGCCATGGCCTCGGCCGAGGCGCGGCGCTTGTGCCCGCAAGCCATTTGGACGCACGGGCACTTTGATCGCTACCGCGAGGTGAGCGCGCAGGTCATGGCGATTCTTGCCGAGGAGACGCCGCGCGTTGAGCGCGTATCCATCGACGAAGCCTTTATCGATATCACACCGGGTCGCTTTGCGCCCGAAGACCCGCTACTGGTTGCGCGGCGTATAAGCGACCGCGTGGCGGCGCTGGGAGTGACCTGCTCCATTGGCGTGGGCTGCAACAAGACGGTCGCAAAGATCGCAAGCGAGCGGGATAAGCCGTTTGGGCTGACCATCGTGCGCCCCGGAACCGAGCAGCGCTTTTTGGCCGCGCTGCCGGTATCTGCCATGAGCGGCATCGGGCGCTCGGCCGAGGAGCGACTGCGCCGTATGCGCATCTACACGCTCGGCGAGCTGTCACGCGCGCCGGAATCCACCTTGGCCTCTATTTTTGGCGTCAACGGCGAACGCATGCGCCAGCGTGCGCTGGGACTTGAAATCTCCGAAGTCACGAGTCTCGATGAAGAGCGCAAGATCAAGTCGGTCAGCAATGAACGCACCTTTGCGAAAGATTTAACTGAGCGCGGAGACATCGAAGCGGCGATTGCACTGTTGGGCGAGTCAGTTGGACGCCGCCTGCGCCGTCAGGGACTGACGGGCGGCACGGTAACGCTCAAGCTCAAGTATTCGTATGGCAGCGGGCGTACGGCACAGCGCCGGCTGCCTCATCCGACCGACGATGAGAACATCTTTGTGGCGGTTGCGCTCGAACTGCTCGACAACATCTGGCAGGAAGGCATGCATGTGCGTCTGGCGGGTATCGGGATGAGCGACTTTGACCATCAGGGCGGCATCCAGACCGACCTGTTCTGCGAAGTCGACGACCGCGGAGCCCAATCCAGCGACCGACGCGACCTCTCGGTTGCTATCGACGCCGTCCGAGACAAGTTCGGCGACACCGCCCTATCCTTCGGCCGCCAATCCCGCTTCAACGATTAACCGCCTTTGGGCAAAAAGAAAGCCGGGCAGGTACGGAAAACCGCAACTGCCCGGCGAAATGCGCGAGGCTAGCTAAAAAGCCCCGTATCAAATGAGCTACTAGAGGAGGTCGAGGGGGAGCTGGGGGGCGTCTCCCCAGAGTTTCTCGAGGCGGTAGAAGTCGCGGGCTTCGGGAGTGAAGACGTGGACGACGACCGAGCCATAGTCCATGAGCATCCAGGTCTTCTGCTCGCGGCCCTCGATGGAGAACGGATGCTCGCCGCAAGCCTCGGCGACCTTCTCCTCGATCTCGTCGACGATAGAATCGACCTGGCGGTTGTTGGTACCGGTGGCAAGCACAAAGTAGTCGCACACGTCGGAAAGCTCGGTCAGGTCGAGCACCTGCACGTCCTCGCCCTTCTTGTCGTAGGCGGCCTGCGCGGCAGCGCGGGCGACATCCTCGGCGGCGACACCGCTCGCGGACAGCGAGGCGGCGGTGCGGTCGGACGTGGCGGCGAAGCTCTTGTGCTCCACACCTTCAAGAATCTGCTCGTCAGTCATGGTCTCGTCGGCCATGGAATACCTCTTTCTAGACACACCCGAGCTAGCGCAGCTGGGCGTAATGGTTGTAAATCGTAATAGCCGTGGGATAAAGATAGCGCCCGGACTGGATCACATAGACCAGACCCTGCGCAAAACAGGAGAAGAACAACTCGTCAAGCGTCGACTCCCCCACCATCTTGCGCAGCGCGTGGGCATAATCACCATGGCGGTTGGGCTCGATGGCATCGGCCACAAAGACCACCATATCGAGCGGCGTCATGTCGCAGGCACCCACGGTGTGACGGTCGACAGCCTGGAAAACAGCCGGCGACAGCTCGGGGAAAAGCTGCGGAAGCTCATAGGCGGCAACAGGGCCATGCAAAAGCGGCGTCGCGGCGGAAGGAGAGCCGGCAACCTTGATGCCATAGTGAAGCGCGCGGGCCACGAGCTCGTCATCGGAAAGAACCTTGTCCCAATCGTGAATTAAGCCGGCGGCAGCGGCATCAAAGCGATCAACGCCGTAGACCTCGGCCAGATGAAGTGCGGTCTCGGCAACACCCAGCGAATGCACATAGCGCTTGCGCTTATCTTTCATGCGAACATCGAGCAGCTCTTGAATGCGCTTGAGCAGCGCGCGCTCATCGCCCTCAAACTGATCCTCTACCGACAACGTAGCCCCCATCACTCAAAATCTTCTTGACCCAGATCGACATACAAACTGCGCTTGCGAATGTAGCCGAGCACAGACTCGCTCGTAAGATAGCGCACGCTCATGCCGCGGGCAACTCGCTTACGAATGTTCGTCGAGCTGATCGCCAGCGCCGGAATCTGAATATAGCGCACATCGAACGGCAGCCCCGACTCTTTGATTCGGGCACGCGCCGTATCGATATCAAAACCCGGTCGCGTCGCCGCAATAAAGGTAGCAAGCTCAGCAATTCGCTCGGCATCATGCCAGGTCACAATATCGATAATCGCGTCGGCGCCCGTAATAAAGTAGAGCTTTACCTGCGGCGGGTAAAAGTCGCGAAGGGCATGAAGCGTATCGGCCGTATAGGTTACGCCCGGACGGTCAATCTCGAACCGGCTCGCCAAAAAGGCCGGGTTCGCGGCGGTGGCGAGGACCGTCATGGCATAACGGTCCTCGGCAGGCGTCACCGGCTTGTCAAGCTTAAAGGCGGGAGAGCCCGCCGGCATAAAGAGCACGGCGTCCAAGTCGAGCGACTCGCGCGCCTGCTCGGCAGTCACCAGGTGCCCGTAATGAATCGGGTCGAATGTGCCGCCCATAATGCCAAGCCGAAACTCTTTGCCCTCTTTTATGGGCAGCTCGGGCAAACCGATTCCACCGCGCAGCGACATGGCTTACTCGCCCTCCGAGGTCTCGGCATCGTCCGCGGCATCAGCCGCATCGATAGCCTCGACGCCCTCATCCGCAGCATCGGCCACGTCAATGACCTCAACGGCAACGTCCTCACCAGCGTCCTCGAGCTCCTCGTACTCCAAGAAGTCCTCGGCGCCCTCAAAGTCAAAGGCGCGCTGGCAAATGCGGACCTCGTCGCCCGCACGGCAACCGGCCTTCTCGAGCGCGTCGTCAACACCCATACGCGCAAACTTGTGCTGCAGATAAATGACGGCTTCCTCGTTTTCCCAGTCGGTCTGGATGACCATGCGCTCAATCGCGCGACCAACCACACGGAAGGCACCAGGCTCCTCCTGGACAATGCGGAAACGCTTCTCGCGCTGCAGACGGCGGCGCTCCCACTCCTCGTCGCGCAGATCGACCGGCTCAGCGGAGACCGCCAACTCGGCACGCAGCTTAGCCACCTGCTCGCCCACGGCAAGCATCAGCGTGTTGAGGCCGGCGCCCGTCACGGCGGACACGGCAAAGAACATATGTCCATCGTCGAGCGCGGCGCGCTTGAGGTCGGCAATCTTGTCGGCCGTGCCCGGCGCATCGCACTTGTTGGCGACGACGATCTGCGGACGCTCCGAAAGCTCGGCGCCATACTGCTCGAGCTCACGGTTGATGATGCGGTAATCCTCAACCGGGTCGCGATCCTCAAAACCGCCCGTCATGTCGACGACATGCATGATCAGGGCCGTACGCTCAATGTGGCGCAGGAACTGGTGGCCCAGACCCTTGCCCTCGCTCGCGCCCTCGATCAAACCAGGAACGTCGGCAACAACGTAAGAATACTCACCGGCACGCACCATGCCCAGATTGGGCACGAGCGTGGTAAACGGATAATCGGCGATCTTGGGTCGGGCGGCACTCATGCGCGCGATGAGCGAGGACTTGCCCACCGAGGGGAAGCCCACGAGCGCGGCATCAGCCATGAGCTTCATCTCGAGCTCAATCCAGTGCTCCTCGGCCGGTTCGCCCAGCTGAGCGAACGCGGGCGCGCGGCGCACCGACGTCACAAAGTGCGTGTTGCCCAGGCCACCGGCACCGCCGGGCGCCACGACAACGCGCTCGCCATCATGCACCAAGTCGGCAATCTCGAACATCGGGGTCTGCGTCT
>CABQHZ010000041.1 GCA_902464175.1 uncultured Collinsella sp.
ACCCGCTCTCTAACCAAAACCACCACAAAGGGGACAGGCACCTTTGTGGTGGTTTCTCGACTGCAAAGGAAGCAACCATGAAAGCACTCGTCATCAATGGCCCCAACCTCAACATGCTCGGCATTCGCGAGCCGGGCATCTATGGCAGCGACAACTACGACCGCCTAGTGCAGATCTGCCAGGAAGCGGGCGCCGCACAGGGCTTCGACGAGGTCGAGGTCTTCCAGTCTAACCACGAAGGCAGCATCGTCGACAAGATCCAGGAGGCATACGGCAAGGTCGACGGCATCGTCATCAACCCGGCAGCTTACACGCATACGAGCGTGGCGATCCTCGACGCCCTCAAGGCCGTCGCCATCCCTGCCGTCGAGGTCCACATCAGCGCCGTCGAGACGCGCGAGGACTTCCGTCAGGTGAGCTATGCACGCCTGGCATGCTTTGCCACCATCACCGGCGAAGGCCTCCAAGGCTACGCTCACGCGTTAGAGCTGCTGAAAGAGCGTCTCGAAAAGTAGCCTCGCGAGCAAATCCATCAACGCGATTCGCACGCCAATAATGCCAGTGCCGCCAGCAGCAACCTCACTACTGGCGGCACTTTATTACTGGCATATAATCGTTGCAGTCACAAAACGTCTGGAGACGCTCATGTTAAGCATCCATCTGGGAGATTACCCCCGTTCCATCTACGATACCGAAACCTATTTTAGGAACTCATACCTGGATTCCTGGTTCGAGGACCCTATGGCAGCGCAGATGATTAAAGGCGTTGACGGTTCAGAGCTCATCGGCCCCCACAACATCATCAGCAAACAGCTCGGTTCGATTACGCCCCTCGAGCTTTCCGGTGGCGTTAAGACGCTGCTGCTGGTGCGCAATCTACCAAACATGGTGTTCAATGCATCCACTTGCGGAGATAACTGCGCCCGCTGGCTGCTCAAAATTGGCAAAGAGCAGGATGTGCTGGTAACCCTTTACCACATCATGAAATTCCCCTGGAAGCATTTTGAGATTCGTATTAATAACGATGGCCGCATCGTTAGAAACATGCAGGAGTTTGTCGGCGCCACGAATGACTTTTTGGATGTTGATGAGTAATGAAGGGAACGCATACCGTTGTCGTGGAGCGTGCAAAAGTCAAATACACGCTCACCTTTAAACGCAATATTTCCTTCATCCGCGGCAACAGCGGCACGGGCAAAACGACACTCATCTCGATGATTCGCGACTACAACGATCGTGGACCGGAGAGCGGCGTCACGCTCAGTTGTGACGTTCCCTGTGAAACGCTATCTGGCAGGCGTTGGGAACGCGAGCTTTCGATTATCGAGAACTCAATAATCTTTTTAGATGAGGGTAACGAATTTATCTACTCAAAAGACTTCGCAAAAGCCGTTAACGGGTCGTCCAACTATTTTGTCCTGATATCTCGCCGAGACGCCAGCGAACTCCCCTACAGTGTCGACGAAATTCTAAAGCTGGTAAACACCACAAGTAAAACAATCAATGGTCGAAAGAGCGATAAACGCTTCTACTCGGTAACAAAACCGATATACAGCCACACGGCAAGCATGCTATATCAGGACCTAAATGTTGGATTCGAAATACCCGATGCCGTGGTTGTGGAGGACAGCAAGTCTGGTTATCAGTTTTACAACGCTCTTTGCAAACGGCTCGGAATCCCCTGCTATACGGCCACCGGCGTTGCGAATCTAAAACGTACGATTCACGAATGCCCTGAGCAAAACGTTCTTGCCATAGGAGACGGCGCAGCGTTTGGTCCCTACATCGAAAAGGTGCTCGGACAGCGCGTTTACAAGAACGTTCGCCTATTCCTCCCGGAATCGTTCGAGTGGACACTCCTGCGCTCCGAGCTCATACCCAGCAGCGACATTCCCAAAATCCTCGAGGACCCCTCAAGCTATATCGAAAGTCGCGATTATTTAAGCTGGGAGCGGTTCTTCACCGATGTGCTGGTCAAATACTCAGCAGACACTCGCTTTGCCTACAAAAAGGCAAAGCTCAACGAACAGTATCTCAAGCCGCAAGCGATGAATGCAGTTGCAAGCGTCTTGCCCGAGTGTCTGAAGGCATAATGACAGCGGGGAGGGCCAACTTGGTCCTCCCCGCTGTCATTATGCCTTCTTGATCACGTACGCCAATCCAATATCGCAGGCGCAACGCACGATTGATGCGAAGAGCCACGATGCTGGCAGCGTCATAAGTAGAGGCATGGTCTGCCAGGGGATAAACCAATCGACCGCGTGGATTGCAAAGATGGCAAGACTGGCCTGTCCGCAGAACACGAGAGCTTGTTCAAAGGACCCCAAAACCGGCACATCTTTCAACTTCTCCAGCGCCATGGAAACCCAGCACACGCAATAGCTGCCGGCAAGAGCGGCAACTGTCGCAACCACAAACCCATCCACGCGGCGGCTCGAAAGCTCAAGCCCACTCAGCGCGGCAAGGACAAGCCAAGCGACACCGGTTCCAATAAACAGCAGGGGCTTGCTCACGCTCGGCTCGAGCCCCTTTTGGCGCGCCGTATAGCCAATCCACATCAGCAAGACGATGTAGCAGCTCAAATCCAAATCGAATGGCAGGTAAACACCAAAATGGCGAGACACGCTCAAACCGCAAAAGGCAATCGCGGCACAGACAACGCCCTGCCAAACAACCCCAATCCCGCCGCGATCAAACAGCCGCACAAGCGCATTAAACATCAGGCGCGACGTAAACAGCGCCGCCAAAAACCATGCCATGCCAACGGCAGCAACGCCAAGTCCAGGCACATCAACGCCCGAAGCAAACACAAGCGTCTGAAATCCCGTAACCAACGTAGCAGCCGTCAACGGAGCGCCGCTCATCAAGAACGTCGGCACCTGCCACGCCAGTGCAAGAACCACATACGGCACCAGCAGGCGCGACACCGAACCACTCAGCAGCTCGCGCCACGGCTTCGGCCTAAACGTATACCCGGCAAGAATAAAGAACACCGGCATGTGAAACGAGAAGATCGCGTGCCGCAAGGGGGAAGGATTTGGGACGGTGTGCCCCACAATGACCAGAATCATTGCAATCCCCTTTGCAATATCGATCCAGTCGAGCCTTTTGCTTCCCATGGCGAACCCTTCAAAACCGCAGCACACAAGATGAAAAAAGCCCAGACCACCAAGCGGTCCGGGCTTAATAAACGATGGTGCTCCATGGCGGATTCGAACCGTCGACCTTGGGATTAGAAGTCCCCTGCTCTATCCAACTGAGCTAATGGAGCAAATAACCGCACGCCCAAGCAAGCACAAGCCTGTCAGGCGCAAGTAATTATAACCTAGTTGAACTGTTCGCGGTACGCCTTGCAGACCTCATCGACCGGACCGTCCATGCGAAGGTCACCCTTCTCAATCCAAACGGCACGCTGGCAGATGCGCTCAACCTGCTCCATAGAGTGCGAAACGAACAGAACCGTCACGTCACCGCTCTGGATAAAGTGCTGGATGCGGGCCTCGCACTTCTGCTGGAAGAACACATCACCGACGGACAGCGTCTCGTCAACGATTAGAATATCGGGCTCGGTAATCGTCGCGATTGCAAAGGCGATACGCGCCACCATGCCCGAGGAGAAGTTCTTAAGCGGCATATCGACAAAGTTCTGCAGCTCAGCGAACTCGATAATGCCGTCAAAGTTGGCGTCGATGAACTCCTTGGTATAGCCGAGCAGGGCACCGTTCAGATAGATGTTCTCGCGGGCGGTCAGCTCGGGGTCAAAGCCGGCACCAAGCTCAATCAGCGGCGCGATGTTACCGTGCACCTTAACACTGCCCTCGCTAGGTTCAAGCACGCCAGCGATAATCTTGAGCATCGTAGACTTACCGGAACCATTGGTGCCGACCAGACCCACGACCTCGCCACGATGAATATCGAACGAGATGTGCTTAAGCGCCCTAAACTCCTCAAAGAACAGCTCGTGCTTGGCAAGCTTGATGAAGTACTCCTTGAGGTTGGTCAGCGACTCGGACGCCATGTTAAAGATCATGGTGACGTCGTCGACCTCGACAGCCAGAGGCTGCTCGCTGTAATCAACAACAAATTCAGTCATCACAGCACTCCTTAGATGTAGAGGATGAACTTGCGCTCGGACTTATGGAACACGGTGTAGCCAATAACAAGCGCAAGGACCGCCCAAGCGACGCACATACCAAACGTCAAAAGCGAGGGCGTAGTCTGGAACAGGAAGATATCACGCATAAACTGCAGGTAGTTGTACATGGGGTTCGCATACACCAAGATCCGAACGATATGCGGCATCTGAGCAACAAAGTCGGTCGTCCAGAAAATAGGCGTGATATAGGTCCAAGCCGTGATGACAACACTCCACAGATGCATAACGTCGCGGAAAAAGACCGTGAGGGCCGAGAGCATCATACCCAGGCCCATGCAGAAGCACATAAGCAGCAGCAGGCAGACCGGCAGCAGAATCAGGTGCCAAGAAGGCATAACATGGAACCACAGCATAACGATGGCAACGGCGACCAGCGAGAAGGCAAAGTTAACCAGCGAGAAGAGCACCTTCTGTACTGGGAAGACCCAACGGTGCACCTTAACCTTCTTGAGCAGCGGGGCAGCACCCACGATCGACGTCAGGGCCTGGTTCGTAGACTCGGACATGACGGCAAAGGTAACGTTACCCACGATCAAGTACAGCGGGTACATCTCGGGCGTAATCGAGCCATTGCGGCCCTGGGCAAAAATCGTCGAGAACACGATAGCCATGACGATCATCATCAGAAGCGGGTTGAGCACCGACCATGCGACGCCCAGAACGCTACGGCGATACTTGATCTTAAAATCCTTGGTAACCAGCTGACGAAGGATAAACGCGTCCTTCTCAAATTCGTTCTTAGCAAACGTCGCAGGCAGACTGCGAGCTTCTTGTTGCTTTGTCTGATCCGACACGGATGCAACTCCTTTACTCGTAATCGTTGACAAACGAACAGTATAGACCCGACGGCCCTGCAAACGATTCGCGCAACAAAACTGGAGAACTAACCCACATCTAAGGATGCCAAGCCCAAACGGCTATACTTTCAAGGATTGAATGTGTAAGGAGCATTGAGTGAATTCTGAATCCATCGCCGTCATCATCCCCTGCTACAACGAAGCCCTCACGATCGGTAAGGTCATCGACGACTTTCACCGCGAGCTTCCGCAGGCGACGGTCTATGTCTATGACAATAATTCGTCCGACGATACCTCGCGTATCGCCGCCGAGCACGGCGCGACGGTCCGCTTTGAGCCCCGTCAGGGCAAAGGCAACGTCTGCCGCCAGATGTTTCGCGACATCGATGCCGATTGCTACCTGATGGTCGACGGCGACGACACCTACCCCGCCGAGGCGGCCAAAGCCCTCTGCGAGCCCATCCTCAACGGCACGGCCGACATGACCGTGGGCGACCGCCTTTCCAACGGCACCTACGCCGAGGAAAACAAGCGCGCCTTCCATGGCTTTGGCAACAATTTGGTACGCGCCATGATCAAGTGGATCTATGGCTACAGTTTCGATGACGTCATGACCGGTTACCGCGCCATGAGCCGCCCATTTGTCAAAACCTTCCCTGTGCTTTCCGAGGGCTTTCAGATCGAAACCGAGCTCTCGATTCACGCCGTCGACCACCGCTGGCGCATTAAAGATGTGCCCATCGAGTACCGCGACCGTCCGGAAGGCTCCGAGTCCAAGCTCAACACCGTCAGCGACGGTATCAAAGTCGTCGCGATGATCGGCACGCTGTTCAAGGACTACCGCCCGCTGAAGTTCTTCACCCTTGTCGCGATTCTATTCGCGCTTATCGGCCTGGCCCTGGGCGTCCCCATCTTTATCGAGTATTTCCAGACCGGCCTCGTCCCGCGCTTCCCCACCGCCATGCTCGCCGCGTCGTTTATGTTCCTGTGTGGCTTGAGCCTTGCCACCGGATTTATCCTCGACTCCGTGGCAAAGGTCGAAAAAAAGCAGTGGGAAGTCAACGTGTACGGCAAATACGCCTTCGATGACTATCGCGGCGACAAAACGAACGAGAGGTAAATCGCTATGCCGCTCATTTCCATCGTCGTTCCGTGCTACAACGAGCAGGAATCGCTTCCGATCTTTCTCAAAGAGCTCGACGGCGTTGTCCATGCCATGACGCAAACACACCCCGATATTTCATTCGAAGCGGTCCTCATCGACGATGGCTCAGTGGACGCAACGCTCACCGTCATGAAAGCCGAGGCCGCGGCATCGCATCCATATACCATTCATTGGTACTCCTTCTCACGCAACTTTGGTAAAGAGGCGGCGCTGTTTGCCGGACTCCAGCATGCAAAGGGCGACTATGTCGCCACCATGGATGCCGACATGCAGGATCCGCCCTCGCTCCTGCCGCAGATGTACGAAATCTTGCAAACCGAAGACTACGACAACGTCGCCACGCGCAGGACCACCCGCGAAGGCGAGCCTCCCATCAGGTCGTTCTGCGCCCGCTTGTTCTACAAGATCATCAACCGCATTTCCAAGGCCGACATCGTCGACGGAGCACGCGATTTTAGGCTCATGAAGCGGCCCATGGTCAACGCCATCATCTCCATGGGCGAATACAACCGATTCTCTAAGGGCATTTACGGCTGGGTCGGCTTTAAAACCAAGTGGCTCCCTTACGTAAACGTCAACCGCGTTGCCGGCGAGACCAAGTGGAGCTTTTGGTCACTGCTCCTCTATTCCATCGATGGCATCGTCGCGTTCTCTACGGCGCCACTCTCCCTAGCCGCCCTCACGGGCATCATATTCTGCCTCATCGCCATTCTGGGATTCATCGTTATCCTAGTCAAAACGCTTGTATGGGGTGACCCTGTCGGCGGATGGCCCTCCCTCGCCTGCCTCATTACGCTGTTTGGCGGCATGCAGCTTCTGTGCCTGGGAATTATCGGCGAATACCTGGCAAAAGCCTATTTGGAAACCAAGAGGCGCCCCATCTATATCGTTCGCGATTCCAACGAGGATTCTGATGACACGGTCCAATAACAGCACGCTCAAGAACGTTGCGTTTTACGCTGCCTGCTTCACGTTTTCCATCGCGCTCTTTGTTGCGCTTGCCATAGCAGGGCATGTCTATCCCTTTGGCGACAACTCGTTTCTCACCAACGACCTAAAGTACCAATACATCGACTTCTTTGCGTGGTTCCGACGCGTCCTTTTGGGCGAAGCGAACCTTCGCTATTCCTTTTCCCAGGGACTCGGCATGAACACTTGGGGGCTCTACAGCTACTACCTTGCCAGCCCCTTCAACCTGCTCTGCGTGTTGTTTCCCGCAGACAAGCTCACGCTCTTTGTCTTTGTCATCACCGCGCTCAAGCTCGGATGCATCCATATCAGCAGCGCTTGGTATGTGCAAAAGCGCTTTGGCTTATCCAAGTCCGCGGCATTCCTGCTTTCCGCGTCGTTCACGTTTTGCAGCTGGACCGTCAGCAACCTGCGCAACCCGCTCTGGGTCGATTGCCTGATTCTGCTTCCCGTTTGCGCCTACGGTTGTTACGAGCTCATCCGCGAGCGGCACATGGCGCGACTTGTCATCGCCACGGCGCTGAACGTCATGTTCTGCTGGTATACGGCGTACATCAGCATCCTGTTCCTCTGCATCTTCGTGCTGGTCGAATTTATCGATTACGTTGCCGCGGAAGGTTTTAGTTGGAAGCTCATGGTCGACCGAGCGCTGCGATTCGCCGGTGCCATCGTGCTTGGGCTGCTACTGTCCGCTTGGACTTTTTTGCCGACCATCCTTGCCATGTCCAAGGGCGGCCCCGTTTTGGCACTCGGATCGCTGCTTAAAACCAGCATTAAGTCGCTCATCAGGGGCTTTCTCCCCGGCATGTGGGTCAACAACGACAGTACACCGCAGTTCTATTGCGGCGTCATCGTGATGCTCCTTGCAGTAAGTCTGCTGCTGAACCGCAGGATTTCGATCAAGACGCGCATCGCAACGCTCGTCACAGCAGTTATCCTGATCGCCAGTTCCGTCTTAAGTCCGCTCGAGTACATCTGGTGCGGCATGCGCGTTCCCAACGGCTTCTACTCGCGCACGGCCTTTTTGCTGAGCTTCTTTACGCTTTGGGCCGCCGGCTACGCCCTACAGACCCTCAAGGACCGGCCCAAAGTACGCCAAGCATATCGTCCGACCGTTGTCCTGCCCCTCTTGGCGCTCACGGCCATTGAGCTGTTTGCCAACGCCCACGTTATGTGGAACCAGATGTACGTAGGTTATTCCGAGTCCGCCAGCAGTGCCTACGTCGCCACCGCAACAAACACTGTAAAGACGATTCAGGACGATGACCCAACGCCGTTCTATCGCATTGACCGCACGACCACGCGAGCCGATAGCGCCGCACTCAACGAAGGCTTGGCGCTCGGGTACAACCAGCTGTCCTCGTATTCTTCAGCCAACAACCCGCAGGCCATCGCGCTGCTCAACTCCCTTGGATACAGCAGCGTGGGCGAGTTTTCGACCCGCTATGCCGAGCCGATTCTGGCTGTCGACGCGCTACTGGGGGTCAAGTACGCCATTGCCGAGCAAGCGCCCGCAGGATACGTGGCAATGCCGAAGCCAGGCGACACGGCAAGCGCCGTGCACGAGAACCCCTATGCCCTCAGCCTTGGTATCGCGGCTTCCATAGACATTCAAAACTGCACACTGGAGGGTGACAATCCCTTCGAGAAACAAAACGACCTGTATAGCAAAATCCTCGGCCACAAGGTTGAGCTCTACACCGAGATTGACGCCGCGAAAACGGCGGACAGCCAGGACGCAAAGCAATGGAGCGTCACCGTGCCGGCAGGCTCCATCGGATATCTCTACATCAACAGGGACGCCAGCGCCGGCAGCTATTGGCCCATCGCCCTCACCATCGACCAGCGAACGATTAATAACGAAGCCTGGCGATTCGACAACAATATCCGCCAAATTGCATATGCATCGGACGCCCCAAGCCAACACACGGTGTCAATCGAAGTCGCGGAGGGCTATACCGATATGCCCCAAGGCAATGAGCCCGTCTTTTACGCGCTCAATCTGGAAGCTTTTAAGCAGATTATCGACGAGCTTAAGACGAGCGAGTTTATTCCGACGGTTTTTAAGGACGGAAGGATCGAAGGCGAGTATACCGCCAAGGATGACGGCAACCTGCTGCTGAGCATTCCGTACGATGAGGGCTGGAACGTAACGGTAAACGGAACGGCCGCAGAACTAACGCCCGCCGCCGATAAGGGCTTGTCGTCCCTGAACATACAGAAAGGCGCGAATAGGATCGTGATGACCTACAAGACCCCAGGCGCCTTTACGGGGCTTGCAGTGAGTCTGGCGACCGCCACCGCCCTTGTTGCAGCGGGGCTACACGCCAGGCATAAGAAAAGCCGCCGTTAAAGAACGGCGGCTTTTACTCTCGAAAAGTTAATAGCGGCTAGAGCGTCTTGAGGTACTCCCCCAGTTCTTCCTCCCAGTCGGGCATGTTGAACCCGACCGACTCGAGCTTGGACAGGTCGAGCGCGGAGTGGACCGGGCGCGGGGCGACGGGGCCGGCGGCATTCGCGTAGTAGTCGGCGGTCGAAACCGGCACGACCTTCTCCCCGTTGCCGTTCGCGGCCTCGAAGACGGCGCGGGCGATGTCGGCCCAGGACCTGACGGCGCCGGAGCCGGTGCAGTTGTAGGTGCCGTAGGGGGCGTGCGTCCCCAGCACGTGGAAGATGGCCTCGGCCATGTCGCGCGTGAAGGTCAGGCGGCCCAGCTGGTCGTCGACGACCGTGACCTGCTCGAGCCCGTCCTCGGGGTCGGCGACGCGGTCGGAGAGGCCCTTCATGGTCTTGACGAAGTTGTGGCCCTCGCCGATGACCCAGGAGCTGCGCATGATGTAGTGGCGCGGGCACCCGGCCACGGCGATGTCGCCGGCGGCCTTGGTCTGGCCGTAGACGGACAGCGGGGAGAACGGCTCGTCCTCCGTGTGGACCTCGGCCGTGCCGTCGAAGACGTAGTCGGAGGACACGTGCACGAGCGTGATGCCGTGCCCGGCGCAGGTGCGGGCGAGAAGCGCCGGCCCGGTCGCGTTGGCCTTCCAGGCGGTCACGCGGCCCTCGGGGGTCTCGGCCCTGTCCACCGCGGTGTAGGCGCCGCAGTTGATCACGGTGCCGTAGAGCGACCAGTCGTACTGCGAATAGGCCTCCGGGTCGGACATGTCGAAGGTGTCGATGTCGCAGAAGTCGAAGTCCTTGGCGACGCCGCGCTCCTCGGCGAGCGCGCGCACCGCATGGCCCAGCTGGCCGTTGCAGCCGGTGACGAGGGTGCGCTTCGGCGCCATGGGGACGACGTCCTTCAGCATCGGGTGGTTGAGGTCGTCCTCGGAGACGGTGGCCTGGTCCAGCGGGATCGGCCACTCGATGGCGAGCTCCGGGTCGGCGAGGTTCACGAAGGTGTAGGTCTTCTTCAATTCAAGGGACCAATGGGCATCCACCAGGTAGGTGTAGGCGGTGCCGTCCTCCAGGGCCTGGAAGGAGTTGCCCACGCCGCGCGGGACGTAGATGGCCTTGGAGGGGTCCAGAACGGTCGTGAACACCTTGCCGAAGGTCTCGCTGCCCTCGCGCAGGTCGACCCATGCGCCGAAGACCGAGCCGCGGGCCACGGAGATGAACTTGTCCCAGGGCTCGGCGTGGATGCCGCGGGTGACGCCGCGGCTGTCGTTGTAGGAGACGTTGTTCTGGACGACGCGGAGGTCGGGAATCCCGAGCGCGCACATCTTGGCGCGCTGCCAGTTCTCCTTGAACCAGCCGCGCGAGTCGCCGTGGACGGCGAGGTCGACGACCTTGAGGCCCTCGATGCCGGTCTCGGCGACGGAGAGGTCCTTCTCGAATGCGATGTCTGCCATGTGGGAAAAGCTCCTATCGAAGAGGTTGGATAACCGGGGGCGCCCGCGCGGGGACGCAGGATCATCCCCATGCCCTGCGGCCCCGCGCGGGCGCCCCGCAGTGCGGTTCGCCGGGGTGCAGTCTTACTGGCCCTGTGCGCGGTAGCGGGCCTCGGTGGCCTCCTTGGCCGGGCGCCACCAGGACTCGTTGGCCACGTACCAGTCGATGGTGGCCCTGAGGCCCTCGGCGAAGTCGGTGTGGGCCGGCCTCCAGCCCAGCTCGCGCTGGAGCTTCGTGCTGTCGATGGCGTAGCGGCGGTCGTGGCCGGGGCGGTCGGCGACCCAGTCGAAGTCCTCGGGGTCGCGGCCCATGGCCGTGAGGATCATGCGCAGCACGGTGATGTTGTTCTTCTCGCCGTCGGCTCCGATGAGGTAGGTCTCCCCCATGCGGCCCTTCGTGAGGATGTCCCAGACGGCCGAGCTGTGGTCCTCGGTGTGGATCCAGTCGCGGACGTTCTCGCCGCGGCCGTAGAGCTTGGGGCGGACGCCGTCGATGATGTTGGTGATCTGCCTGGGGATGAACTTCTCCACGTGCTGGTAGGGGCCGTAGTTGTTGGAGCAGTTGGAGATCGTGGTGCGCAGGCCGTAGGTGCGGGTCCAGGCGCGCACGAGCATGTCGGAGGACGCCTTGGTGCTCGAGTACGGCGAGCTCGGCCTGTACGGGGTCTCCTCGGTGAACCTCGCGGGGTCGTCGAGCGCCAGGTCGCCGTAGACCTCGTCGGTGGAGACGTGGTGGTAGCGGATGCCGTACTTGCGGACAGCTTCCAAAAGACGGAAGGTGCCCTCGACGTTGGTGCGCAGGAACGGCTCCGGGTCGGCGATGGAGTTGTCGTTGTGGCTCTCGGCGGCGTAGTGCACGATCGCGTCGTGGCCGGGGACGAGCTCGTCCAGCAGCGCGGCGTCGCAGATGTCGCCCACGACGAGCTCCACGCGGTCGGAGGGCAGCCCGGCGATGTTCTCGGGGTTGCCGGCGTAGGTCAGCTTGTCCAGGACGGTCACGTGCACCCCGGGGTGGTTGTTCACCACGTAGTGCACAAAGTTGCTGCCGATGAAGCCGCAGCCGCCCGTGACGATGATGTTCTTAGGTTCAAAAATCTCAGACATTATTCTCCTTATTTACGCAGCCTGCTGCTCAAGGCGTTCCACAAGCTGCTCTTCGGAATGAACAAACTCAAACGGTTCGTACTCGCCGTATGCAGAAGGACGACTGATGGTAACGAGCTGAAGGTCAGACGTGCCAAAACGACCCTGTACCCTTCGCATCATCTCAACAAGCTCCTTGCCTGGTTTAACGGCCATTACCAGCGAACCTTGCTTAGAAAACCACTTAGCAACCAGATAGCGCATCAGCCAACTCCCTTCTGAACTCAGCTTCATCATGAATCAAACCGGCCTCGTAGCGCATTCGCAAGAAGGCACCAATCTTCGAATCAGCGGTCTTCTTATACAAATACTTGTGAAGCCAGTTGTTTAACTGCCTATCAAAGAAAGTATTGTACTGAAGCTCTATCGGATAGCAGCGAGCTTCACGCACATAATAGAGATGAACGCCACGATAACCGTCGTCTATGGCTTTTCCAGCAGATAGATCAACAACTTTAAAATCAGAACCGCTTAACGCAAGAACGGATTCATAAGAATCAACAATGGATCGAAAGCCGAGAAGGTCATTAAAGACTTTACGCACTTGATGATCGGGCCAATAACGGTCTAACTTAAGCTTGATAGACTGAAGAGATTTAATTCGACTGTCTATAGGCAAGTCAACCAATGCCGATTGGCCTTGATACCACTCATTAGCTCGAAAGAGCTCATCAAGCAGGAGGTCCCGATCAAAATAGTGCAGGTTCTTCTTAAGCGATATCCCTAGCTCGCTTTTATAAGAAAGGGATGAGAGCAGCTCGACGGAGAGGCCATCGCGCTCCAGAATGTCGATCATCTCTCGCCCCCTTTCACCGGGCAATTAGTACTCGCGCGGGCTGTTGACGATCTCGCCGGCGGCGACCTTCTTCAGGTGCTGGCCGTAGACCGACTTGCCGTAGGCCGTCGCGGCCTCCTCAAGCTCGGCGGTGGTGATCCAGCCGTTCTCCCAGGCGATCTCCTCGGGCACGGACACGGGCAGGTCCTGGGAGTGCTCCACGGCGCGGACGAACTCCGCGGCCTCGTGGAGGCTCTCCATGGTTCCGGTGTCCAGCCACGCGTACCCGCGGCCGAGGGTGACCACGGACAGCGTCCCCTCCTCCAGGTACATCTGGTTGAGCGTGGTGATCTCCAGCTCGCCGCGGGCCGACGGCTTGACCCCATGGGCCTTGGCGGCCACGTCGCCCGGGTAGAAGTACAGGCCGGTGACGGCGTAGGAGCTCTTGGGGCGCTCGGGCTTCTCCTCGATGGAGATGGCCCTGCCCTCGCCGTCGAACTCCACGACGCCGAAGCGCTCGGGGTCGTCCACGTGGTAGCCGAAGACCGTGGCCCTCCCCGACTCTGCGTTCTGGACGGCGCGCGTCAGGTGGCGAGACAGGCCGTTTCCGTAGAAGATGTTGTCGCCGAGCACGAGCGCGCACGGCTCGCCGGCGATGAAGTCCTCGCCGATGGTGAAGGCCTGCGCCAGGCCGTCCGGGCTCGGCTGCTCGGCGTAGGACAGGTTCACGCCGTAGCGCGAGCCGTCCCCGAGCAGGCGCTCGAAGTTGGGGAGGTCCGTCGGCGTGGAGATGACCAGGATGTCCCGGATGCCCGCCAGCATGAGGGTGGACAGCGGGTAGTAGATCATGGGCTTGTCGTAGACCGGCAGCAGCTGCTTGGAGGTCACGAGCGTGAGCGGGTACAGGCGCGTGCCGGACCCGCCGGCGAGGATGATGCCTTTCAT
>CABQHZ010000042.1 GCA_902464175.1 uncultured Collinsella sp.
CCTCTCGGGCATCATCGCCCCATTCGCGGGGCCCGTCGCGCACTCTTTGCGCTTTAAACATTCATGCCTCTCGGCAAAACGTCCATTAGTTTATGGTGTCGTCACCCAATCTAACTGCAGAATCTATGTGCACACATTAATGCGACATGTGCGACTCGCGGCGAGCGTACACCAGCGACACCGCGAACCCGACAACGGCAATCACGGCCGCCACGCGCACGGCGGCTGCAAATCCTATCGCCTGGGCAACGTCCGATGCAACGCCTGCGGCGCCAGCAGCCACCGCAGAACTCGAAAGCAGGCCGATAAACAGCGACGGACCAAACGACGCGGCAATCATGTTCCACGTGTTAAGCAATGCCGTTCCGTGAGGATGCTCAGCGGCGGGGAGCGTCTCCAAACCGGCGGTCTGCGAGGGGCTCAGTACCAAACCGACGCCGGCATACACCACAACGGTCAGCAGCACGACAACGCCGATGTTCATGCTTGCCGCGGTTATCGAGATTGCCGTCTGCCCCACAGCGATCAGGGCAAAGCCGACCGGCAGCAGCGGCCACGCACCACGGGCATCCATCACGCGTCCGCCCACAATCGAGGTCACGGCGTTGCAGGCGATCGCCGGCAAAATGAGCAAACCCGCGACAAGTGCGGTCATGCCGTATGCGCCCTCAAAATAGAGCGGCAACAAAACGCTCATCGAGAACGTCGTCATCATCGACACCACCACAAGCAGGCATGCAGGCCAAAAACGAACGCTCGCCATGGGACGCACGTTAAGCACCGGATGCTCGAGCTTGAGCTGACGAACCGCAAACAGGCCGAGCACCACAACAGCGGCGAAAAGCGCCACGATACCGGCCATCACATTGGTCGAGAACTCGCCTACGGAATACACGAACGCCGTAATGCCGGCAGTGAGCAAAACAACCGACAGAATATCAAGCGTGGTGTTCGAACACTCTCCGACATTCCGAACGAGCTTTGCTGCCGCCGCGGCGACCACGACACCGCCCACCAGCGGCACTACGAACACCGCCCTCCAGCCAAACAACGTGCACATAAGACCACTAATCACGGGCCCAAACGCCGGCCCTAGCGTAATGCAGGCACCGCCCAAGCTCAGATACAGACCGAGCTTCTCGCGCGGAGCACAAGATAGCACCACATTCATCATGAGCGGAAACAAGATGCCCGATCCCGCAGCCTGCAAAATACGACTTGGCAGCAAAACGGTAAACGACGGGGCGACCAGGCACAGGACTTCTCCGGCGACCATGCATCCGCATGCGAAAAACAGCAGCTTGCGCGTCGAGAAACGACCGGACAGAAAGGCCATGATGGCCGTAAAGATCGACGTCACGATCATGTATCCCGAAACGAGCCACTGCGCCGTGGTAGCGCTCACCGAAAAGACCGCCATGATGTCGTGCAACGCCACGTTAATAATGTTCTCGTTAAACGCGGCGACAAAGGCTACAGTATACATTACGATGAGAAACGCCGCAGTGGCCGATGGCGCTACTTGAACTTGTTGCTGAGATTTGCTCCCCATGCATTTCCTTCCTCTTGGAACGACAGTCGCATCGCCCCAGAGGAACAGTCCAGGGCGAGCATGAGCCCTAGACTTACGTCAGACGCCGCACGCGACGGATCCGACAACATGGTCCAACGTCGAAAGATTGTAACGCTGACGCGCAGCTTTCCTTCCGCGCTATTATTAAAAGTCCACGAAAGCACGAGACATGAGGAGCCCGCCATGATTAAGCCCATCATGAAATCCGAGTTCTTTTTGCGCCTGCCTTCCGAAGACGCGGGACCCGACGATGCCGCGACCGGGCAGGACCTCCTGGATACGCTCCATGAGCATGAGCACGAGTGCGTGGGCCTTGCCGCCAATATGATCGGCGTGCGCAAACGCATCATCTGCGTAAAGGACGGCAACAGGGCGCTGCTGATGTACAACCCTCAAATTCTTGAGCAGGTCAATTCCTATCAGACGAGCGAAGGATGTCTCTCGCTTTCCGGCGAGCGCCCCTGTACTCGCTATCGCCGCATTAAGGTTGAGTATTTGGACGAGAATTTCGTCCACCGCATCAAAAACTTCTCGGGCTACACCGCCGAGATCATCCAACACGAAATCGACCACTGTTGCGGAATCGTTATCTAGTTCCGCCGATTCAAGAAAGCTCCCTGCAGCAAAACAACTGCAGGGAGCTTTTCATAGTGCGGAACTTCTATCCCACTAGCTCTGGCGGTAATGGTCAAAGAAGTCGGCGAGGTCTTCGAGGGACTCTTTGAGTACTTCCATGCGCGGCAGGTACACGATACGGAAGTGGTCGGGCTCAGCCCAGTTGAAGCCGCCGCCGCGCGTGATCAGGATCTTCTTCTCGTGCAGCAGGTCAAGGGCGAACTGCTCGTCATCGGTGATGTTGAACTTCTTCACATCCATCTTGGGGAAGATGTAGAACGCCGCGCGCGGCTTAACCACCGAGATGCCGTCAATCTTGTTGAGCGCCTCATACACAAAGTTGCGCTGCTCGTAAACACGGCCGCCGGGACGGATGTAGTCGTTAACGGACTGATGACCACCGAGTGCCGTCTGAACGATCGACTGAGCCGGCACGTTGGAGCACAGGCGCATGTTGGAGAGCATGTTAATGCCCATGATGAAGTCGCTCATGCAGCGCTGGTTGCCCGAAAGCACCATCCAGCCAATACGATAGCCCGCGATCATGTGCGACTTGGAAAGGCCGCTAAAGGTGACGCAGGGCAGATCAGGAGCGAGCGAGGCAATCGAGACGTGCTCGTAACCGTCCATGCACAGGCGGTCGTAGATCTCATCGGCAAAGATCATCAGCTGATGCCTGCGTGCAACCTCGACGATGCCCTCGAGCACCTCGCGCGGGTAGACCGAGCCCGTGGGGTTGTTGGGGTTGATGATAACGAGGGCTTTGGTCGCGCTCGTGATCTTGGACTCCATATCCTCCAGGTCGGGATACCAATCCGCCTGCTCATCGCACAGATAGTGCACGGGATGACCGCCGGCAAGGGTTGCGCACGCCGTCCAGAGCGGATAGTCGGGGCTGGGGATCAGAATCTCGTCGCCATTGTCGAGCAGCGCGTTCATCGAAAGCTGAATGAGCTCGGATACGCCGTTGCCTGTGTAGATATGCTCCATCTGAACGTTGGGCAAGCCCTTGATCTGCGAATACTGCATGATCGCTTTGCGCGCGGAGAACAGGCCACGCGAGTTGGAATAGCCTTCGCAGTCGGGCAGCTGCTGGCGCATGTCCTTGATGACCTCATCGGGCGTGCGGAAACCGAAGGGCGCCGGGTTGCCGATGTTGAGCTTGAGAATACGCTCGCCCTCGTCCTCCATACGGGCAGCCTCGTCGACGACGGGACCGCGCACGTCATACAGGACGTTATCGAGTTTAGTGGATTTAGAAAAAGTACGCATGGTGGTGCTCCTTGGAATTTGAGCTGAGGGATGGGATTCGGGCTTGGAAACGTTGCGGGACGATGATGTCTCGCCTTGATCGGCGTCACCGGCGATCAGCCAGGTAACATCGACCTCCAAAATACGGGCGAGCAGCTCTGCCACATCGCGCCGCGGGATCGTCTTGCCGCTCACATATTGGCTCATCTGACTCTTGCCGAGTTTTTTGCCGAGCATCTCCGATGCGCGGATCACGTCCGACTGGCGAACGTCGCGATCGGACATAGCCTGTCGCAGACGATCGCTAAACGTCTCTTGGGCCACTAGAACCTCCTTGCTGGCAAAGTTCAATTTATACAACACGAATTGAACCTGAGTTCAATTTAGGCAGCAGTATAACGCCGTGCTATTTCGAAAAGTTCAATTTCAAAAATAAAATGAGCAAGACCTCGAGATTTATCCCAAGGCGATAACGACGTGCACGCATTTAGAGGTATTCGAGGAAACGAGCGGCGGCAAGCGAAACATCGGCCGTTCGATATATGGCGTTGATCTGCCGATGGGGATGCCCTTCGAGCGGACGCACAGCAACATCGAACTGGCAGCGACGCAAGATGAGCGCGGGAAGAATGCTCACGCCCAGGCCATCCTCGACCATAGCCATAATCGCATAGTCATCCCAAGTCGACAGTTTTGAGCGCACCGCCAGCCCCGCCCGACGGAATAGCGGCGTAATCTCATCATCGGTACCCCGTTCCAGCAGAATAAACTGCTCTCTTGCCAAATCGGTAAGAGAGACGAACTCCGCCGTGGCAAGCAACGAATCTGTCGGCACCACCGCCATCAGCTCATCACACACTAAAGACCGTGATGCCATGCCGTTTTCTCGGGGCTCACGCGGGATAAAGCCCAGGTCGCAGCGCCCCTCCGCCACCCATTGTTCAATCTCTGAGTAATCGCCCATCAGCAACTCATAATCGACGTCCGGGTGATCGGCGCGAAAACGCGCTATGACCGGTGGCAGCACGTGGGTCGCCACACTCGAAAACGTACCAATGCAGATCTTGCCGCGCATGAGCCCACGCATCTCGTCCACGTGTCGCTGCAGGCGGCCAAACTCCTCGCAGAGCGCCTCAACCGCCGGCATGATCTGCCGCCCATCGGCAGAAAGCACCACACCCTCGCGGCTGCGGTCGAGCACCTTAAAACCCCAATCGGTCTCAAGGTCGCCCACCATGCGGCTCACGCCCGACTGCGAATAGCTCAGCCGCTCGGCGGCGCGCGTAAAACTGCCGGCCCGCACGGTCTCGAGCAGAACCTGCATCTTTTGAATATTCGTTTCCACGGCACCCCTCCACTTTTACATGAGTTTTTGTCATGTTATCCATGCATTATATTCGCTTTTCTTCTAAAGCCAGTTCACCCATAGTGAACATGCTCGGATATAGAGGGGATGTCAGCACATGAACAACGGACTGTTTACGTACTTAGCAGCATTGCTATTGTTTGGCTCCAACGGCATCATCGCCGCTGCCATCGCGCTGCCGAGCTCCGATATCGTACTGTTGCGCACGTTTTTGGGCGCTCTCACCCTTGCCGCCATCCTCTTCATAACCAAGCGCCATAACCTGCAGGCTCCGTCTCGCCCCCGCGAGGCCGCAGCGCTCATCGTCTCGGGCGCCGCGCTGGGCGCCAGCTGGATTTTCCTGTTCCGCGCCTATCAGACGATCGGCGTTGGTATCTCCTCGCTGTTGTATTACTGTGGCCCCATCATCGTTATGGCCCTCTCCCCGCTCATTTTTGGCGAAAAGCTGACCGGCGGCAAAATCGCCGGCTTTGTCGCCGTCGCCTGCGGTGCTTTTCTCATTGCAGCGCAAGGTCTAGGCGGCAATATGCCCATTGCGGGCATCGTCTGTGGAATCGCCTCGGCCTTCTGCTATGCATTGATGGTCATCGCCAGCAAGGGTGCGCCGCACATCGAGGGCCTCGAGAACTCCGCACTCCAAGTGAGCGCCGCCTTTGTGACCGCACTGGCCCTCACGCTCATCACGCAGGGCGCTCCCTCGTTCCTGTCCGCCGGCGTCGCCGCCAGCATTGATTGGCGCGCCGTCGCTATGCTCGGCGTCGTCAACACCGGCATTGGTTGCCTGCTCTACTTTAGCGCCGTCGCCAAGCTGCCCGTCCAGACCGTCGCCGTCGTCGGCTACCTCGAGCCGCTTTCGGCGGTCGTGTTCTCGGCCGCCCTTTTGGGTGAAGCCATAACACCGGTCCGCCTGATGGGCGCCGCGCTTATCATCGGCGGCGCGATTTTTTGCGAACTCGCCGGCAAACGCGCAAACGCCAAGGCTGGCATCGCCCAGACAGCACGTGCTTAAAAGCCCCTGCTTTGAAATGCTACCTGCGTAGATAAATAATCCCCAGCTGAGGATTATTGTCTAAAATAACCCGATGTGCCAAACTGCTCTTGTATGTATAAAGACGGCATAAAGTTTTTTGTCCTAGACAGATAACCGGATGTCTAAGGGAGTCCTCGTGGCACACAACAAACTGGAGGCAAACCTCCAAGACCAGCGCGGGCAAGGCGGGCACGGAGCCATCCCCCTCTCCGCTGGCATGCTGCTCGTAACGCTCGGCGTCGTCTATGGCGACATCGGCACGAGCCCCATGTACACCATGAAATCAATCGTCGCCAACAACGGCGGCATCGGTACCGTCAGCGAGGACATGATCCTGGGCGCGCTTTCGCTCGTCATCTGGACCATGACGCTCGTGACCACGGTCAAGTACGTGCTGATCGCCATGAAGGCCGACAACCACAACGAAGGCGGTATCTTCGCCCTGTTCAGCCTTGTGCGCAAGGTGGCGCCGTGGCTGATTCTGCCCGCCATGATTGGCGGCGCGGCGCTGCTCGCTGACGGCATCCTCACCCCCGCCGTCACGGTCACCACGGCCATCGAGGGCCTGCGCACCATTGAGTGGGGCCATGCGCTGCTGGGCGACGGCCAAACCAATGTGATCATCATCACCATCATCATTATCTGCGGCCTGTTTGCCATGCAGCGCGCCGGCACCTCGTCAATCGGCAAGCTGTTCGGCCCGCTTATGACGCTCTGGTTCCTGTTCCTGGCGGGCGCCGGCCTATTCAACATGCTCGGCAACCTGTCCATCCTGCGCGCGCTCAACCCCATCCGCGGCATCATGTTCCTGTTCTCGCCCATCAACCACTCGGGCATCATGGTGCTCGGCTTCGTCTTCCTTTCGACGACCGGCGCCGAGGCACTCTATTCGGACATGGGCCATGTGGGCAAGGCCAACATTTACGCATCCTGGCCGTTCGTAAAGGCGGCGCTCATTCTCAACTACCTGGGCCAGGGCGCTTGGCTGCTTGCCAACAACTCCAATCCCCAAATGCTCGCGATGGATATCGTCAACCCGTTCTATATGATGCTTCCCGAGCCCCTGCGCCCCTTTGCCATCGTGCTTTCGGCCGTGGCGGCCATCATCGCCTCGCAGGCGCTCATCACCGGCTCGTTCTCGCTGGTATCCGAGGCCACGCGCCTCAACCTTATGCCGCATCTGCGCATCCACTACCCCAGCGACACCAAGGGCCAGCTCTATATTCCGCTCGTCAACAACATCATGTGGGTCGGCTGCATCTTCATCGTGCTGCTGTTCCAAAACTCCGAGCGCATGGAGAGTGCCTACGGCCTCGCCATTACCGTGACCATGCTTATGACCACCACGCTTTTGACGAGCTATATCGCCGGCATTCTCAAGCACAAGCTGGGCGCCTGCGTCTTCGCCCTGCTCTTCGGCGCCATTGAGCTGTGCTTTTTCGCCTCGTGCCTCACCATGTTCTTTGACGGCGGCTATGTGATGATCTTCTTGGCCGCACTGCTGTTTGGCCTTATGTATGTGTGGCGTCGCGGCACCGCCATCGAGCGCACGCAGACGATCCTGCTGCCCGTCTCCAAGTACATTGACCAGCTCAACCGCCTGCGCAACGACGAGACCTACCCCGTGCTCGCCGACAATCTGGTGTTCCTCACCAACAGCCCCGACCCGCTCACGCTCGACCGCGACGTGCTCTATTCCATCTTGGATAAGCATCCCAAGCGCGCCAAGGCATACTGGTTCATCAACGTGCACGTTACCGACGAGCCCTATACGCACGAGTATTCCGTCGAGACCTTTGGCACGGACTTTTTGTTCCGCGTGCGCCTGGACTTGGGCTTTAAGGTCAACCAGCGCGTTAATGCCTACCTGCGCCAAATCGTTGGCGACTTGATGGCATCGGGTGAGCTGCCGCCGCAGCATCACACCTACTCTATCTACGAGACGCGCGGCAACGTGGGCGACTTCCGTTTTTGTATGCTGCGCAAGATGCTCGCCCCCGAAACGGACATCAACCGCAATGACCACCGCGTGATGGCCATCAAGTACGCCGTCCGCCGCGCCTGCGGAAGCCCGGCACGCTGGTACGGTCTCGAGAACTCGGCCATCATCATTGAGTACGTACCGCTCTTTGCCCGCATGCGCCCGGCCGTCAAACTTGTGCGCACCCAGGTGCCGCTCGAGGTTCAGATCGAAGAGGCCGAGGAAATGGAGGTCGACATCTTCTCGGACGACTTGGTCAACGGCAACGAGGCCGGCAAGAGCATGAACGTCGATCCCACCGAGCTGCTCGAGAGCGTCGCCGATACGCCCGAACAGCAACTCGACGGACTCGAGAGCACCCAGTTCAACGACGCCAACTTCTAACACGCCACCAGCCATTGACGACAACGGCCTCGCATCTCATAGGAGGTGCGAGGCCGTTTTATGTCGCAACGGACCAGTGAACTACGAACGACGCGGCTCGGGAACCACGAGCCTATCGGGGCTCGCGCCCTCGGCATCCATCAGGCTCACGTAGCGAATCGACGGATCCCCATACATCGCGTAGTAATAATTGCCCGTGCGCGCGCTAAAGCATCCGGTGTAGATAGTCTTCTCGAACTTGCCATCGCCCATCCTGGACGCTCCCTCGATCATCACCACGCCCTCGAGCGAGCGGAACATGCGAACGACGTTTTCGGTCTCGCTCTCCTTTTGCGGGTAATTGGCATTGAGGTACGCCGCCTTTACAAAACGGCTCGGCGAATAGCAATCGCCCGGAATGCCGCGCATGCCGGCACCGGCTCCATAGGGCTTAAGCTCGGCGCCACGCCATGTCGCCGTCTGCGGAAAATCGCTTGTGGCGGTGATATAGGTGCGCAGGTTTTCCATGTGCCACGGGAAGGTCGGCTGGTTGGCAAGGGTGTCGACCGGATCGTCGTATACATGCAGGCCGTCAGCCATCATCTCGACCACGATGCTGCGCTGGCTGTCGCCGATAATCCAATGGAGCAGCGACACGCCCAGCCCCTCTCCGGCAGATTTGGCGACAATCACCGTGTCGCGCAGCGCGGCCTCGACCTCATCGACCGTCGAGAACGTCGCTGCCACCCACAGGGGAAACTCATAGGCCGCGATATTGGTCTTTCCATCAACCGGGCCCTCGGCATACTCGGCATAGCCGGGAAAGTTGAGCCCCGCCACAGCCAGACCCGCATCGTTACCACAGTCGAAAAACATGGGATAGTTCTTGTAATCGATGCACATGCCGATTACCGCGTGTGCCGCCGACGCATCGTCGATAAACGAATACGGGATGTGAAACCCGCGCGGCATCACGCGAACCTGTTGGCCGTAGTCAAAGCTCCAGTCGAGGTTGCGGCCCAGATACATGTGGCCAGAATTATCGGTAAATCGAATGCTCGTACACATAGCGCCTCCTAGCTTTACGTTCTTGCTAAGCTCATTGTCACCAAACAAAAAGGCGCTAAACACAAAAGCCCGGACATGACAACAATGTCACGCCCGGACCAAAAGAGACGAAGTGCGGTGCTTTGGTCCCCTTAGACCAACTTTCCAAGACAGTGGTCGATCATATGCTGGACCATCTGCGCCTCGAAGCCCACAAAGTCCTGCTTGCGCTCGCGCATCTTGCCATCGACGATCTGGTCAAAGGCAACCTTGCACTTGATATAGCGCGTGGACTTGGTGACCTCCTCGTGCGTCAGGCAGCTCTCCTCCATCTTGCTGGCGCCCAGGCCAAACACCAGACGGGGGTTGTAGAGCACGTGGGGCTCGCCGGCGTCGTCCAGGTAGACGCAGACCTTCTTGGTAACGCCGATCTGGTTGGCGGCCAAGCAGCCGGCATCATCGAGCGACTTGATGGTATCGATCAGGTCCTGAGCAACCGACTCGTCCTCGACGGTCGCAACCTCGCAACGCTGGGACAGGATAGCCTCGTCGTGGCAAAGCTCTTTAATCATACGTTCCTCCATAGGGGTCGTTGTAACCGCTTAAGTATACGGTACCCACACATTTTCATGCGATAAATACCGTCCGTCTGTTACAAAGCGCCGAACATCAACATGCGAGGAACAGCAAGGTTGTAAAGGCGATATAGTAAATGAGTTCGTGTCAATCGGCCTAAACTCGGGGCCGAACAAGGAAAGGGTATGCATGGACGAACTTTTTCACGTCAGTGAGCGCAAGTCCACAATCGGGACCGAACTTCGCGCTGGACTGACAACATTCCTGGCGATGGCCTACATCATCGCCGTCAACCCCGCAGTGCTCTCGGGCGCTGGCATTGATGCGGGAGCGCTCGCCTGCGCCACCTGCCTGGGCGCCGGCATCATGACCATCTGCATGGGCATCTTCGCCAACCGCCCGCTCGCCTGCGCGTCGGGTCTGGGCATCAACGCCATGATCGCGGGCATCGCCACCACCATGTGCGGCGGCGACTGGCACGTGGCCATGAGCGTTATCTTCCTCGAGGGTATCGTCATCTTGCTGCTCGTCCTGTGCGGCCTGCGCGAGGCCATCATGGACGCCATCCCCGTGGTCCTGCGCCACGCCATCTCGGTGGGTCTGGGCCTGTTTATCGCCATGATCGGCCTGTGCGACGCCGGCATCATCACCGCTGGCGCCGGTACGCTCGTCGGCCTGGGCGACATCGCCTCCCCCACCTTTATCGTCGGCATCATCTCCATCGTCGTGACGGTTGCCCTGGCTTCCCGCAACGTGCCGGGCTCGCTGCTCATCGGCATCATCGTCGCCGTTATCGCCGGAATCCCGCTGGGCGTCACCCATGCGCCCGAGGGCCTCATCGCACCGCTCGACTTCTCGACCTTCGGCGCCCCGTTTGCCAGCACTGCCGACGGCAACCTTGCCATCGTGAAGGTCCTGACCGACCCGATGCTGCTCGTCGTTGCCTTCTCGCTGCTCATGAGCGACTTCTTCGACACCATGGGCACCGCGATGGCCGTCGCCAAGCAGGGCGAGTTCTTGACCGAGGACGGCAATGTCGAGGACATCCGTCCCATCCTGGTCGTCGACTCCGTGGCCGCTGCTGCCGGTGGCTTTATGGGCGTCTCCTCCATCACCACCTTCGTCGAGTCCACCTCTGGCGCTGCCGACGGTGGCCGCACGGGCCTCACCTCCGTCACCACCGGTGTGCTGTTCATTCTCGCCGCGTTCTTCTCCCCCATCGTCACCATCGTTTCCAGCGCCGCCACCTGCGGTGCTCTGGTCTACGTCGGCTACCTCATGATGAGCGAGGCCTCCGAGATCGACTGGTCCGACGTGTCGCAGGGCTTCCCGGCGTTCATGATTGTCGCCGGCGTGCCCTTCACCTACTCCATCTCTGCCGGCATTGGTCTGGGCTTTATCGCCTACGTGATCGTCGCGCTCTTTAAGGGCGAGGCCTCCAAGATCAAGCCGCTCATGTGGATCGCAGCCCTTGCCTTCCTCGTCTACTTCTTTGTAGCGTAGCGGCACGGCCGACAAACCAAACCATGAAGCGCGGAATCGCATTGAGCGGTCCCGCGCTTTTCTTTTAAGCGAGTCGACACACGGGCGCATAACCCATTTCTCCCCCCCGTCTTTTGGACATTTTGCCCTCCAAACGGCACTACCGACGGCTACATCCTGCAGATATGCTGGATATAACCGCATAGGCCCTATGAGGATGGGAGTAACCATGGCCGCCTTGTTCACGACCCCCAAGCGCAATGCCAAAACCTCAGGAGCCCATTTTGCCGAGCCCGACGTGCGCCGTCGCACGCTGCTCGCACACGGCAGCTGGCGCCGCGTGACCCGCCGCATCGTCGTAGGCGCCGTATGCGCGCTTACGGTAAGCTCGCTGCTCATGCCGAGTGTCTCGCTCGCGGCGGAGTGGGTCAACGTCGGCGGCACTCAGTACAACACTGCAGCAGGCGACGAGGCCGGCACCTGGGCCTGGAACGGCGCCGATGACATGAAGCTCAACGGCTATAACGGCGGCGCGATCGAGGCAGCGGGCAAGCTCAACGTGAGCTACGAGGGCAACAACACCGTCACTAACGACAACGGCCGCGGCATCAAGGCTAAGGATGGCGCGAACGAGAACGCTGAGCTTAATATTCAGGGCGACGCGTTCAGCACGCTCAACGTGACATCTTCTCGTGACGCCATCACTTCCGTCGGCAACATCAACATCGACGGCGCTGGCACTGTCAACGCCACGAGCACCGAGCACGATGCCATCGATGCCGGGGGCGATGTCACCATCAAGGGCTCGGGAAACGTTAATGCCACGGGCGATTCGGATGGCGTCAGGGCCGACGGCAACATCACGATCGACAACAGCGGAACCGTCACCGCCAAGGCCACCGACGATCAGGGTATCGATGCTAACGAGAACCTCATCATAAAGGGCGGCGGCAAGGTAGAGGCAAGCTCTATCAAAGACAATGCGATTTGGGCCGACGGCAACATCGAGATCTCGGGTGGCAGCCAGGTCAAGGCAAGCTCCGAGGAAGACGCCGCCATCGACGGTAAAAATAGCCTCACGGTCACGAACGCTTCCCTCAACGCAAGTGGCGTTGGGTATGGCATCTATGTCTACAAGGGCATCATGCTCGATGGCGCGACCGTGACGGTCCGCGCAAGCTCAGATGGCGGGGAAGCCAGCGCACTCTTCACCGATGAGGACGACATCGTCATCAAGAACGGCTCAACTGTGGATGCGCTCGCAGAAGGCAGGTTCTCGGTTGCAATCTCCACCAGTAATTTCTACTCCGACGAAGCGGGTGGCCATATCTACATCAGCGACTCCGTTGTCAAGGCCATAGCCCGTTATGCCGAGACCGGCGGCGACGGCCCCGACCACTACAGTGGAGACCAAAACGACGAAATCATCCCTGAGTCCGAGGGCCTGAACATCGGCATCTTCGCGCAGACCGAGAAGGGCATCACGCCCGCGACCATCTCGATTGTCCGCAGTAAGGTCACAGCTGAGGGAGACACGGCGGCAATCTTCGCCCTTGCCACGAGCGCGGACGGCGAGACAATCGGCACCATCGAGATTGAAGGCGCTCCCATCCAGACGCCCACAGGCGGCAAGATCATTGGCTATCGCAACAAGGAAGAACGCGACGACGGCATCTTCTACGAGGTGGGTCAAACCATCGGCACGGGCGACGACGTGATCGACTCCCCCTATAACGAAGCTGTCGCCAAGAGCACGGTCATCGTGCCTCCCGAGGAGATCAAACCCGAGGAGAAGCCAGGCGAGACCAAGCCCGAGGGTTCCAAGTCCGAGGGCACGAAGACGACCAAGACCGTTGCAGTTGCAGCCAAGGGAGCCAAGACCGTCGGCAAGCTCGCGGCAACCGGCGACACCTCGAACGCAGCCATCGTGGCAGCCGCCCTTGCGGGAACAGCCGCCATCGCCGCAGGCGCCCTGGCGAGTCGCAAACGTTCGTAAACACTTTTTCGCACAGGACGGGTGGATCGCAGCCCTTGCCTTCCCCGTCTACTTCTTCGTAGCGTAAGGGCAAGGCTGCAAAAGCTGAACAATAAAGCGC
>CABQHZ010000043.1 GCA_902464175.1 uncultured Collinsella sp.
GAAACCGGAGGCCTTCCAATCACCTAGAGCGCAAAAACAGGCGTGAGGGACTCACTGTCGACCGATCGTATTCGCATCACGCCACCACCAGTTGTTGAGAGACTTCATCGTGTTCTTCATGTTGGTGGCTCCTTTCGTGATGCCGTGGCGCGGTCGCACCTAGTTGCTGTTGCGCTGCACTATAGCACAGCGAAGTGTGTGCGGGGAAATCTTTTTTGAAAAGATTTCAGGCGGGTTTCCCGCCGGTCAAAAGAGTGGGCTAAGTGGGCGAGGCTGCCATTGCTGCCTTGCCCACTCAGCTAAGACGTTACTCCTTATTGCGACGGTAGAGGAAGTAACCGCCTGCGGAGATGACGGCAACGCCAGCGATGGCGAATGCGGCCACCATGCGGCCATCAAAACGATCGCCAGTGGTGGGCAGGCCGCCCTTGGTGTTCGTCTTGTTGGTGGTTACTGTGGCCGTGGTGTCGGACTTGCCAGGCTTCTCGGGCTTGGTGGTGGGCTGCTCGGGCTTAGCGGGCTGCTCGGGCTTAGCGGGCTGCTCGGGGGTACCGGGCTGCTCGGGAGTACCAGGCTGCTCGGGGGTGCCAGGCTGATCCGGGGTTACCGGGTCGGTGGCAAGAGCGTCCTTGGCGTAGGTGATGGACACCTTGAGGCCGTTGGTCTCGGTGTTCAGGTCGCTCGGGGTGAAGGGCGTGCTGAAATCCTCAGCCTTCAGATAAGCGCGCATCTCCTGGAGCAGGGCCTTGCACTTGACGTAGGTGTTCTCAGTGGCAGCCTTGCCGGCCTTGTTTGCCAGGGCGGTGCGGCCCTCAGTGGTGGTCTCGGCCTGCATAGCAGCATCGACCTCAAGGTTCTGTTCGATGAGCTCGTTCTGGAGAGCGTCGAGGTAGGCGCGAACGCCGGTGCCGAGCTGCTCGCGGTGCTCGTAGCAGAGGGAACTAATGTCCATGAGGACGTAGTTGATGGAGTTCTCGGGCTCCTCGTTGTTCACGATGTCCGTCTCTTCGCAGTGATCGTAGGAGACATCCTGATTGCTGAAGTAGGGGCTGACCTCGGTGAGCAGTGCAGAGTACAGAGGAATAGCGACGGAGTAGGCGGCGCGGGAGAGCATCTCCCACTGAATGGTCGCGATCTCGGGGTCCATGCCCTGACGGATCTGGAAGAGGTTGGTCTCGGTGCTTCTTTCGGTGCCGATGGCGTAGACACCGTCGGTGTTGGCGTTGAGGCCGGGGACATTTTCGCCGCGGTTGCCAAATGCACGGATCATCTCAAAGGTGTTCCAGTCGGACTTGCCGGGCTGGAAGAACAGGGGCTGGATCTCGCTGACCATGGCTCCGATTTGGTCGGGGCCTTTTTTCGGTTTAACCGTGACGATGTCGTAATCCGCACCCTTGGTCAACGGGGCCATGAAGTAATCGCGGCCCTGGACATAGCGAGTCCACTGATGAACGCCGGAATCGGCGACGCTTTTGCCATAGGTCTTGGCAACGTCGAACTTGCCGTCGGTGTACTCGGCGAAGCCATTTTTCTCGGGCGTGGTCTGGATGCCCTCGGAGTGGAGGCAGTTCTCGGTGTCATCAAGGTTGACATCGTAATTGAGTCCGCCGATGTTGGGGTTGAGTGAGGCGACGTCATCGGCGAGCTTCATGGCGATCCACTGGTGGCCGGAAAGTGCGGCAAACAGCCAAGTCTCGTTGCTGTCGGCGATGATAATCTGATCGTTGCCGTTGGCGCCCTGCTCGTCGATGATCTTGCCGAGGAGCTCGACACCCTCACGTGCTTTGGCACTTTCGCCTAAGATAACGCTGCCGTAGCTATACTCGCCAATGCCAGTGTCGGTCAGGGGGTCTGCCTTGGCGGCTTTATCGTTCATGTTGGTGGTCAGCGTTGCGGAGCAGGACACGCCCTTCTCATTGATGCCTGCCTCAGAGTAGGCATCATAGCGCCCGTGCCACTGCGAAGGATGATCGCGCACGTAGCTATAACGATATGTAGTCTTGGTCGACCTGTATGAGAAGTCGGACTCGTCTGAGCCGTAGGTATACCCGGGGGCATGCGACGGCTCAATGCCAAAGTGCTTGAGGTAGCGCGGGCCAAAGTCCTCGGCGCGACCATAGTACGTGTTGTTGTCGGCCGTAAGGTTTTTGCCCATGTACATTTGCGTGCAGGCGAGCGCAGATGTCGGCATGGACATGATGGTCGCAGCTCCAAAGGCGAGGCCTATGCCTAGCTTCTTGAGCGCGTTGACGGGGCGAGTTTTCCTCATTTTCCCTCCCAGCGTGCGAAAGCCCTCTGTCGCCAGAGGGCTTCAGCCAATAAAGACACCTCATTAGCGTAACGAACTGGAAACAATATTCATCTATGAAAGAAACTTACTCGATAAGCGTGATGAAATATGCGATGAGCGGTTAATCGTACTCAGTTTGCAGCTTTACTTTAATAAAGACGCCCTGTAATTACTGTAGCCGAATAAAGTAGCTGGGAATGCCCGAAATGAAAATCCCCCGCTGTTTGACGAATGCATAAACAGCGGGAGAGGCGATAACTGGATGAATATCATACCAATGTGGATTTACTTCTTTCGGCGGTGAATCACGTTGATGGCGTAACCGACGAGCATGGCCAAGACGATGACAATAAAGCCGATCAGGGGATTGTCGTTCATGGGGTCCTCCTATTTTCCGAGCGGGGAGAATTCGTCGACGATGAGGTCGAGGCATTGCGGAAGCGCGCGGGCTCCAAAGACGCCCGAATTGCTGGAGATAATCTCGCCATCGAACTGCATGCCCAGTGACGGGGTGCAGGTGATCTTGGCTTCCTTGGTCTGGATGATCTTGAACTGCGGGCGCCCGAGTACCTTGCCGGCGGGGTCAAGCGCAGCGGTGATCACAGTAGGCAGCAGCTGCACGGTGCGCACGGGTTCTATGACCGCAATGTCGACCATGCCATCGTTCATGCGGCAGTCGGGGAACAGGTTGATGTCGTTTTGGATGACCGAGGTGTTGCCGGCCATGCAGCAGATGCCGTCGAGCTCCTCGACAATGCCGTCATGCTCAATCGTAAAGTGCGCCACCGTGGGGTTGGGCGTGGCGAGCGCAGAGAGGAAGTAGGCGATCTCGCCGATGTCGTTTTTGGTGGGAGCGGCCTTCATCATGATCTCGGCGTCGAAGCCCGAGCCGGCGATGATGATAAAGCCGTGGCGCTTCTCGTTGCCGTTCTCGTCGAGCCAAAAGAGCTCGCCCATGTCCACTTTGACCGTGCGACCGGCGCGGCAGGCCTTGGCAAGTGCCGCTGCCTCGGGGGCATTACCGATGTTATTGAAGAACAGGCAGGCCGTACCGGAGGGGAAGACGAGCGTGGGGACGCCGCATCCGCGCATTTGGTCGAGCACGTTGGAGACGGTGCCGTCGCCGCCCGAAATCACCACGCGATCAAACTCGCGCACGTCCGCCACGGCGTCCTCGGGTTCCATGCCATCGCCGATAAAACGCATCACGACCTCGTCGCCGCCCTGCGCGAGGGCGTGCGTGAACGCGTAGATTTCATCTGAGCTGGGGCCCGATGCCGGGTTGTGGATGATAAGGCAGCGCATACTTACGTTCCCGTTCTGTGACTAACCGAGTATAGTTGTAAGGCAATGCCGATATCCTACCCGTGTTTTTCGGGCCTAACCTTATTCGATGGGTTGATATGTACATTTCCACACATCAGGCTCTACTCGACTTTTGCCAGCGCGCCCGTGAGTTCGACGCGATTGCCGTCGATACCGAGTTTTTGCGCGAGCGCACGTTCCATCCGCGTCTGTGCCTGGTCCAGATTGCCACCCCTGCCGAGAGCGTAGCGGTCGATCCCCTGGTAATCGACGACCTTTCGCCGCTGGCCGAGCTTATGGCCGATGAGAGCGTGACCAAGGTCTTCCACGCTTGCTCGCAGGATATGGAGGTCATGCTTCATACCGTGGGCGCGCTGCCGCGTCCGATTTTTGACACGCAGGTCGCCGCCGCCTTTTTGGGCGAGCGCCAGCAGATTTCCTACGGTGCGCTCGTGCAGACGTTCTGCGGCGTTTCGTTGCCTAAGACCGAGTCGCTGACCGACTGGTCGCGCCGCCCGCTGACCGATAAGCAGATTGAGTACGCGATCGATGACGTCAAGTATCTGATCGTTGCCTATACCGAGATGATGAGCCGCCTGCGCGAGCTGGGCCGTGTGGATTGGGTGCTCGATGAGCTGCGCCCGCTGGCAGACGAGTCGCACTACCGCGCCGACCGCCATGAGGCATTCCGCAAGGTCAAGCGCATCAACTCGTGCAGCCGCCATCAGCTGGGCATCGCGCGCGAGCTTGCCGCTTGGCGCGAGGACCGCGCCGAGCGCCGCAACATCCCGCGCAAGTGGGTCATGTCCGACGATACGCTGCTGGCGCTCGTCAAGCGCAATCCCGTGCGCGTCGAGGAGTTCCGCAGTATCCGCGGTACCGACCAGCTGGGGGAGCGCGACGTGGACGGCGCGCTCATGGCCATCAAGCGCGGCGCGAGCTGCCCTCACGATCGCCTGCCGCTCATGGTGCGCGGGCATCGCCAGATCTCGCCGGAGCTGGAGAGCGTGACGGACCTGATGTATGCGCTCATTCGCCTGGTTGCCGAGCGCTCGGGCGTGGCAACCTCAGTCATTGCCTCGCGCGATGACTTGGCCGACTATATCGAGCATCCCGAGCAGAGCCCCTTGCGCGAAGGCTGGCGCTTTGAGCTCGTGGGCTCGCGCCTGGACGATTTGCTTTCGGGCAATATGGGGTTGACGGTGAAGGACGGCAAAATCGAGCTTTTATAGTTACGCGGTTTTACCAAACCGCGTAACAGCTCGACGCTGCAAACGGCCGAGAGCGGCAATCTGAGGTTCAATCGTCGCTCGCGTACCAAAGTGCGCTTCGCTTCTCTTTCACGTCACCTTGCTCGCTCTCGGCCGTTTTCGCTGACAATGCCTAAACATCGATGCTGATTTGCCTGCTGGGCGAGTGGGTAAAATGCCTCCAACGTGTAACTCGATTCGGAGGAATTCGCATGCCTTATTACTATGGATACGGCTTTGGTATCGACCCGCTGTACCTGCTGGTTGTTCTTATTTGTACGGTGCTCGGTCTTGCCGCGCAGAGCTATATCAACTCGACGTACAAGACGTGGTCCAAGGTGCGCTCGGACGGCGATACGGGCGCTGCGGTTGCTCGCCGCATGCTCGACGCCAACGGTTGCAACGCCGTGGGTATCAAGGGCGTTGCCGGCGAGCTCACCGACCATTACAACCCGCAGGACAACAACCTGTATCTGTCGGACGCCAACCGTTCGGGTGGGTCGGTCGCAAGCGTTGCCGTCGCCTGCCACGAGGCGGGCCATGCCGCCCAGCGTCAAAGCGGCTACGCCATGATGAAAGTACGCACCGCCCTCGTGCCGGTTGTCAACTTTACCCAGAATACCTGGACGATCGTGCTGCTCATGGGCCTGTTCATGAACATCGCGGGACTCACGACCCTCGCGCTGATCTTCTTTTCGTTTAGCGTGCTGTTCCAGCTGGTTACGCTGCCGGTCGAGATCGATGCCAGCCGCCGCGCTGTGGCCTACATTGAGCAGTCGTGCATGAGCTCCAAGCAGGTCAACGGTGCCAAGAAGGTGCTGACGGCGGCTGCGCTTACCTATGTGGCAGCGGCGCTCACCTCGATTATTCAGCTGCTCTACCTTATGGCTCGCTACAACAGAAACTCCAACCGATAAGAACTTGGACTGACAGGCGCCGCGGGGATTTGTGTCCCCGCGGCGCTGTACTATGTGTGGGACTTGAATTTGCGCAGGGCCGGAGCCCGTGTGCACGATGACGAAAGGAGGCTGCGTGGCAGGCTGGAATCTAACCGGCAATGCCGTTTCCGCCGAGTTTGACGGGTCGGACGAGCAGGAGCGTAAAGAGCTCAGCGTGAGCCAGGCGGTCGAGATCGCCGCTGGTGCGCTCGATGCCATTCCGCAGCTGAGCGTTTTGGGCGAGGTCACGGGCTTTCGTGGCCCCAATGCCCGAAGCGGCCACTGCTACTTCCAGATCAAGGACGACTCGGCTGCCGTCGATTGCATCATCTGGAAGGGTGCCTATCTTAAGCGCACCTTCGACTTGCGCGACGGTATGCAGGTGAGCTTTAAGGGCAGCTTCAATCTCTATAAGCCCACGGGCCGTATGAGCTTTGTCGCCCGTTCGTTCTCGCTGGCGGGGGAGGGCCTGCTGCGTCAACAGGTGGCACAGTTGGCCGAAAAGCTGCGCCGCGAGGGGCTGATGGACGAGTCCCGCAAGCGTCGCATTCCGGTGTTTTGCTCGCGCGTGGCGGTCGTCACCTCGCTTTCGGGCGCCGTGATCGACGACGTCAAGCGTACGCTGCGCCGTCGCAACCCACTTGTCGAGCTCGTTTGCGTGGGTGCCAAGGTCCAAGGCGAGGGTGCGCCAACAGAGCTTATTGAAGGCTTGCGCCGCGCCGCCACCATTACGCCGGCGCCCGATTGCATTTTGCTCGTGCGTGGCGGCGGTTCCTTCGAGGATCTTATGACCTTTAACGACGAAGAGCTTGCTCGCGCGGTGGCGGCCTGTCCCGTGCCTGTGGTGACAGGTATTGGCCATGAGCCCGATACCTCGATCTGCGATATGGTGAGCGACCGTCGTGCCTCCACGCCCACGGCAGCGGCAGAATCCGTGGCACCGGCTATGACAGAGCTGGCGGATGTGCTCGAGACGCGCCATCAGCGCCTAGGTGCTGCGATGGCTTCGATGATCGGGTCGGATCAGGTCGATCTGGAGATGCTCGATCAGCGTGGTCGGCGTGCCTGGGATACCTATACGGCACGCTTGGGCGATGCACTTGATGCGGCCGCGTGCCGCCCGTGTCTTAACGATCCAACGTTTATGGTCGAGCGTCGCGAGTCGGAGCTCGCCTTGACGGCCGATCGCCTGTCGGGCGCCATTGCGCGCTCGGTCGGGGCATTCCGTTCGAGCTTCGAGCGTCTGCCCGAGCGCTTGGTCGCAAGCACCTCGGGGCTCGATGGCAAGCGCCATGCGCTCACGCTCGCGAGTTCCCGTCTGGAGCATCAGGGACGCACGATGTTGAGCAAGCCGGCGTCCGACTTGGGTCGCGCAGCGGCCTCACTCGACGCCCTGTCGCCGCTTAAGGTGCTTGCTCGTGGCTATTCCATCGCATACAGCGATGGCGGCGTGGCTACGAGCGCTAAGACTTTTAAGCCCGGTGACGCCATCCGCGTGCGTATGGCGGATGGTAACGTGGCAGCAACCGTCGATACGGTTGAGTAGACCGCGTTTTATGGTGATAGACCTTTAGGAAAGGAAACAGATATGGCAGAGAAGACCCCGGTCGAGCAGCTTACGTATAAGCAGGCCTCGCAGGAGCTGGAGCTTATTATTCGCAGCCTGGAGTCGGGCGATATGGAGCTCGAGGAATCGCTCGAGAGCTACACCCGCGGCGTCGAGCTCCTCAAGAGCCTGCGCACCCGCCTGGCCGATGCCGAGCAGAAGGTCTCGGTGCTCTTGAAGGACGTCGACGGCAACGACGTGCTCGCCGACGGCGAAGCCGCTAGCACCGACGACAACCTCTCGTTCTAACCATCCCGACCAAATATAATTACTCTGGTCTGTTAGAAAGGAACCAACTATGTGTGATTGCATCTTCTGCAAAATCGCTAACCACGAGATCCCCTCGACCGTCGTTTACGAGGACGACCAGGTCATCGCGTTCGACGACCTTAACCCCCAGGCACCGGTCCACACGCTCGTGATTCCCAAGAAGCACTACAGCGACATCGCCGACAACGTACCTGCCGAGACCATGGGCGCGATGGCTCACGCCATCCAGGAGGTCGCCAAGGCCAAGGGCCTGGAGGACGGTTTCCGCGTCATCTCCAACAAGGGCGTCAACGCCGGCCAGACCGTCATGCACTTCCATATGCACGTTCTCGGCGGCAAGAACCTGGGCGAGAACCTCATCTGAGGACGCGCAGCCCGTCGTCTTGGCTGCCTTTGGAGTAATCTATGCAGCTTTCTCAACTCGAATACCTTCAAGCGGTAGCGAGCTATGGCGGCGTGCGTAAGGCTGCTCGCGCCGTCCATGTGAGTCCACAGGCCGTTTCGTCGGCAATTAAGAAGTTGGAATCTGAGTATCAGATTGTTTTGCTCGACCGATCGGCGGGGGAGGCTGTTTTGTCTCCGGCGGGCAGAGAATTTGCGCGTCGTGCACGCGTGATCCTGGCGCAAGTCGACGATCTCAAAAAGTACGCTCAATCGAGGGGCGATGGCGTTTCGCCCGACGGCCACTTTCGTCTTTACGCCCCTTGCCTTCATGGACGGGGGCGCCTTTTTGTTGAAAACTGGTATGACTCGTTTGAGCGCTTGCATCCTCAGATCCACCTCGATGTGTGGCATCAGCCAACTGCAACATGTTTTGAGTCGCTCATGCTTGGTATTTCGGATGCAGCCATCTCATTTGAAGAACCACGGGACAGCGCCCTTTCTTCGAAATACTTGGGTGAAAAGGAGCTCAAGGTTCTTTCGTGCCCGGCGGGCCATCAATCTGTGGACGCTATGACCATTCGTGAGCTACTGGGCGGCAGGCTCGCTGTTCCAATTAATTTGTCGCCCTGTCTCAATGCAATCAACCAATGCCCCGAAGCCCAGCTCGTTAATTTCCGCTTCCGTGATGTCGAATACGGAAGCAGGGCTCAGGTTGAGTTTCTTCAAGCCGGGGGATTGATACTGAGCTTGGCAGGCTCTTCTCTCGCATCGGATGGATCAGAAGTGAGCGAGTGTTCCATTGAAGGATCGCGTGACGTAACTCTGCCTATCTACTTTTGCTATCGGCAAAATGCGTGGACCGATCGACACCAGACAGTTTTCCTTCACCTATTGCGCCATCTCGCTTCGTGAGACTATTTGGCATCGCGTCGTCAAGTGAATGGTGACGCTTCGTAACGCATGGTTGACGGCTTTGCCCTCATGCTTTTCCAAGATTCCGAATTAGATTGCTGACTCTTGGAGGGCGGAGCATGAAAAACCGTACGGTTTTGCTTTATATGACGTTCGTTTTCCTGTCGAACTTCAGCACCATTTTGTATTTTCTGACGGTTTACCTTGAGTTTGTCGGATTCTCGATGGTGGCGATTTCTGGCATGATGATTGCATACCAAGTGAGCAAGTTCATTCTGGAGATTCCCACTGGCTTTATTGCTGACAGGTTTGGGCGAAAGGCGAGTGGTCTCGTCGGTGTCGTGGGAATGCTCGGGTACTATGCCGCCCTGCTCCTCATCCGATCTCCTTTGCTTTTAATGGGAGCGTTTGCTCTTAAAGGCTTTGCCGTTGCATGCGTGAGCGGGTCCATCGAAGCGATATACGTCGACAGCGTCTCTCAAGACCAGCTCGTAAGACTTAATGTCGTTGAGCGATTTGTTTTCTATGCCTCTTATGCCATCTCCGCTTGCGTGGGCGGTTTTATTTCGTCCGCCGGTGCATATCTCATTGGTCTTTCGGCAGATATCATCGCAATGGTGTTGACGTTGGTTGTCGTTGTCTGCATTCCTAAGATGCGAAGAGGGGACACTGCGGCGACACCTGAACATGGAATGAGCCCGAAGATGATCGGGGACGCAATTGCGGGTAACGGCATTCTTCGCTCAGAGTTCATCATGGACTGTTCGCAGGCATTTGCTTTCGTCGCTCTGGAAGACTTTTTCTCACTGCTGCTTGCGGGTCGCGGAATGAATGCCGTCGCTTCGGGTGTGACCATTGCGGTCCAGCTCTTTGTCTCCGCCTCCATAGGGTTCATTGTGCCCAGCGTGATTGCTCGTGTCGACAAGGGCCGTTTTGCGCGCATTTGCGGCATAGCGCGTCTTTGCCTAACCGCCTTGTTTTTGCTCCCCTTTACTCCAGCCTATTTATTGCCTGTGTTTTATGTGCTGCAGACGGTCGCTTACGCGTTGTTTGCCCCAATCAAATACTCAGTTTTTCAAAATGCTGCCGATTCATCGATGCGCTGTTCGTTGATTTCGGTTCAAAGCCAGATGGTGGCGGTGGGCGCCGTTCTTTTCTATCTGCTCAATGCTGTGTTGAGTAGCGTTGTGGGTATTCGGGTTGTGCTGCTTGTTGCGCTTGGGATTTCTTCTCTGGCGTATGTCCCCGCGCTATTTCGCCTTACAAGTCAAAGGTCATGAGCGACCAGGCATCGATAACTTATATATCAACGCGATAAACCCGAGCGCGAGGGCGTTTGGGTTTATCATTGAGGCGTATGTAACCTGGCGGCGCCACACCGCCTGTTAGTAGGGAGACACATGAACGTTCTGGTCGTCAACGCAGGATCTTCGACCCTTAAGTATCAGGTCATCGATACCAAGTCCCACAAGGTGTCCGCAAAGGGCTCCTGCGAGCGCGTCTGCTTTACCGGCGGTACCTTCACCCACGCTGCCAACGGCTCCAAGAAGGTGACCGAGAACATCGAGTTCCCCGACCACAAGGTCGCCATCGAGGCCGTCCTGAAGGACCTCGAGGCCAACGGCGTCAAGATCGAGGGCATCGGCCACCGTATCGTTCAGGGCGGTTGGTACTTTGGCGATTCCTCCCTCGTCGACGAGGACGTTCTTGCCAAGATCCGCGAGGTCGCCCCGCTCGCCCCGCTGCACAACAACCCCGAGGCCAATGTAATCGAGTACTGCCTGGAGCAGTATCCCGACCTGCCCAACGTCACGGTCTACGACACCGCTTTCCACTTCAACATGCCCGAGGTCGCCAAGACCTACGCCCTGCCCAAGGACGTTTGCGACAAACTTCATATCCGTAAGTACGGCGCTCACGGCACCAGCTATCGCTACATCTCCAAGAAGGTTGCCGAGATGACCAACGGCGAGGCCCGCAAGGTCGTCGTGTGTCACATCGGTTCCGGCGCCTCCCTGTGCGCCATCGAGGACGGCAAGTGCATGGACACCACCATGGGCTTGACGCCGCTCGACGGCGTCATGATGGGTACCCGTTGCGGCTCCATCGACCCGGCTACCGTGTGCTACCTGCAGCGCGAGGGCGGCTACACCTTCGACGAGGTTGACGAGATGATGAACAAGAAGTCTGGCCTCATGGCTGTGACCGGCGGCAAGACCAACGACTGCCGTAACGTCGAGGAGCTCGCCGCCGCTGGCGACCCCGAGGCTCAGCTCGCCTTCGACATGTTCGTCTACAAGATTGCCGCCAAGGCCGCCGAGATGGCCACCTCCATGTGCGGCATGGACACGCTCGTCTTTACCGCCGGCATCGGCGAGCACGCTCCGGCCGTCCGCGCCGGTGTGGCCGACCGTCTGGCCTTTATGGGCGTCAAGATGGACCATGCCCGCAACGCCCTGCGTGGCGACGGCGCTTGGTGCCTGTCCGCCAAGGACTCCAAGGTCAAGATCTTCGTCATCCCCACGGACGAGGAGTTCATGATCGCTTCCGACGTCGAGCGCATCGTCAACGGCAAGTAATTGATGCAAGGGGAGGGGACTGGATGGCCTTGTGCCGTTCAGCCCCCTTTTATGCGCTTTGGGCGAAGAGTTTAATAGATATTTATTGAATTCTGATAACTTCTTATTAAGGATACGGCCGCCTTATGGGTTTGCCGACCGTACTGTAATCACGAAGGAGTCTCATGAACGTACTTGTTGTCAACGCCGGCAGCTCGAGCCTTAAGTATCAGCTTTTGGACACCGATACCCGCGAGGTTTTCGCCAAGGGTAACTGCGAGCGTATCGGCTCGGAAATGGGCATCTTTGGCCACTCCGAGAACGGTGGTGCCAAGCAGACCGAGGAGATTCCCTTCCCCGACCATCGCTCTGCCATTGCGCGCGTGCTCGAGGAGCTCGAGAAGACCGACTTTACGATCGACGGCATCGGCCACCGTATCGTTCAGGGCGGCTGGTACTTCGATGATTCCGCGGTCGTCGACGACGAGGTCATGGCCAAGATCCTTGAGGTGGCGCCGCTCGCCCCGCTGCACAACTACGGCGAGGCCGCAGCAATTGAGTATTGCCGCGAGAAGTATCCGGAGCTGCCCAACGTGGCTGTTTTCGATACGTCGTTCCACATGACCATGCCCGAGGTCGCCTACACCTATGCGCTGCCCAAGGACGTGTGCGACAAGTACCACGTGCGCAAGTACGGCGCCCACGGCACGAGCCACCGTTACGAATGGATGATGGCCAAGGAGATCTTGGGCACGCGCTGCCACCGTCTGCTTTCGTGCCATCTGGGTAACGGCGCCTCGCTCGCTGCCATCGAGGACGGCGTGTGCCGCGATACCACGATGGGCCTCACGCCGCTCGACGGCCTGATGATGGGCACCCGTTGCGGTTCCATCGACCCGGCCACCGTGTGCTACCTGCAGCGCGAGGGTGGCTATAGCTATCAGGAAGTCGACGATATGATGAACAAGCAGTCCGGCTTGCTTGCCATCTCGGGCATTTCCAACGACGCCCGCGACATCCGCACGCGTGCCTCCGAGGGCGACGAGCGCTGCCTGCTCGCCTTTGACATGTTTGCCTACAAGGCCATGCAGCAGGCCGGATCCATGATCGCTTCCATGGCGGGCGTGGACACCATCACCTTTACCGCCGGCATTGGCGAGAACGACTGGTCGATCCGCAAGGCTTTCTGCGACTGCTTCGAGTGGCTGGGCGTGCGCATCGACAACAACAAGAACCGCGAGGCCGTGGGTAACGGCCCGCAGGTCATCAGCGCCGCCGGCTCTTCCGTCACGGTCATGGTCATCCCCACCGACGAGGAATACATGATCGCCCACGACGTCGAGCGTCTGACCGCGAATAACTAGTGCGTTCGCTTGCGATTGAACGAAAGGCCTCCTGAGCAGCAGCTCAGGAGGCCTTTTTGCTAGCAGGCGGAAATTCCAGTCCCAAAGTGATCATCACCAGTAACGCCTGCGCTCCCAGCAACGACACCCATCCATTCAGATCCTCAGCCCCAGCTCGTAGCCAAGCCGCCGTCCACTCCAGATGCTCTGATTGCTTCGTAGCAGTAGAAGGCCGTACGGGCTAACCCCTGAAAACATTCCGCACCAGAAACGCCCCCGTTCGTAGCTCCGAAGGAGCAGAACGGGGGCGTTTCATTGGTCGAGGACGTTTTCAGGGGTTAGCCCGTACGGCCTTCGGGCGAGTGCGTCCGCTACTCAGCCATCTGAGCCTGGACGGCGGTGATGGCTACGACACCCACGATGTCGTCGG
>CABQHZ010000044.1 GCA_902464175.1 uncultured Collinsella sp.
GAGGAGATTTGGGCGGGCGTTGTCGACGATCTCGGCGATTGAGGTGGCGACGGCGCCTTCGGGGTCACGGTCCATCACGATGGTGTCGACATCGGTCAGTTCGGCGAAGCGGTACATGCCGCGTCCGTTGACCTTGCTCGCGTCCATGAGGGCGACACTTTGACGGGCGGCGGAGATCATGGCTGTTTTGGTCTCGGCCATCTGCGGAAAGTCGGTCGTAAAGCCGCAGCCGGGAACAAAAGCGCCGGGGCACATGACGGCAAGGTCGGCATGGACCATTTGGAGCGCCTGCATGGTGAGCGGTCCGTACAGATAGCGATGACCTTTGCGCAGTGCCCCGCCCAGCATGACGACATCGACCGAGGGCATGCTCTCGTCGATATAATCGGCGATGGTGATGTCGGCCGTGATGACGGTGATGCCGTCGCGCTGGTCGAGCAGGCGGACAAATTCGAGCGCGGTGGTGCCCGAGTCGACAAGCAAGGTGTCACCGTCGCTGACGAGTTCGATGGCGCTTTGCGCGATGGCCTGCTTGGCGGCGACATTGACGTTGATACGGCGATCCTGGGTGGATACGGTCAGTCGCTTCTGGAGCGACACAGCGCCACCATGCGTGCGGCGCAGCTTGCCGGACTCGGCGAGCGCGTCTAGGTCGGCGCGGGCGGTAACGGAGGACACGCCAAAAGTCTGGGCGATTTCTGCCACTTGCACTGAGGCGTTATGTTCGAGCATTTCCATAATGGCGGCGCGACGCTCATCGGCGAAAGCTCGGGTTGTTGCATGGGCCATATCCGCTCCATCATCGTCTGAAATTTGCAGGAATTGTGTTGAGTCTATTTTCGTTCATTTTCTTTTTAAGTAAGAAAACGCCTTTCGATTACTTACTTTTTCTATAAAAGAAAGATGATCAAAGCTCAAAACTCAATTTCGAACACGCACGCTCGGGTTCGACCCCTTCCGTTTACTTTTCAAAAACGACTGTATTGACCTGCATGGGCTCAATATCTCACACGTGCAAAGCCGCTGAATTTCATACAATGAGCGCAGCAAAACGCAAGGTAAAACGCCTTGTGAACAACTACGCCCGATGTCCAGATGCGGGCGAGGGAGAGGAGCAAACGCTCATGGCACTTGTTACCACCGAAAAGATGCTCAAGGACGCTCAGGCCGGCCACTACGCTGTTGGCGCTTTCAACGTCGAGAACCTCGAGTTTGTTATGGCCGTTCTGGCCGCTGCCGAGGAGACCAAGTCCCCCGTCATCATGCAGACCACCCCGGGCACCATCAAGACCGCTGGTCTGGACTACTTCTACGGCATGGTCAAGGCTGCCGCCGAGCGCGCTTCCGTGCCCGTTGCCCTGCACCTCGATCACGGCGATGGCTATGACCGCTGCATGCAGGCTTTCCGCACGGGCTACACCTCCGTCATGATTGACGGTTCGCACGAGTCCTTCGAGGACAACATCGCTCTGACCAAGTCCGTCGCCGATGCTGGCCGCGCCATGGGCGTGCCCGTCGAGGCCGAGCTCGGCAAGGTTGGCGGCAAGGAGGACGACGGCCCCGCGGTTGAGGGCGAGAGCCCCTACACCGATCCGGCCGAGGCCAAGGAGTTCGTCGAGCGCACCGGCTGCACCTCCCTCGCAATTGGCGTTGGCACCAGCCACGGCGTGTACACGAGCGATCCGCACATCGAGCAGTCCGTGGTCAAGGCCATCCGCGACGCCGTCGACGTGCCGCTGGTCCTGCACGGCACCTCCGGTGTGCCCGATGAGCAGGTTGCCGAGGCTGTGAAGAACGGCATCTGCAAGGTTAACTACGCCACCGAGCTGCGTCAGGCCTACACCAAGGGCTTCATGGCCTACATGGCCGAGAACCCCGCCTGCTTCGACCCCAAGAAGCCGGCCAAGGAGGGCATGCGTGAGATCACCGAGCTGGTTAAGATCCGCATGACCAACCTCAACTCTGTGGGCAAGGCAGAGTAATAGCAAGGGTACTCCGACTCTATATAGATCCCGGGGAGGGATGAGGGCTTAGTTCCCCAATCGTCCTCGGGCATGCAAAAAGCCTCGCTGCGCACTTCGTGCGGCGAGGCTTTTTGCCCCCTGCGGAAAGATTGGGGAACTAAGCCCTCGTCCCTCCCAGGTTGACCTACTCGAGGTCGCCGCCCTTGTGGCGTTATGGCTGGAAGGGTGGGGCGCGAGGGGCGCTTTGTTGATGAGGGGCTAGTATGCCCGGGCTTGGTTGGGGAAGGTTTTGTCTAGGGATGCTTGGAGCTTTTCGAAGGATGCTCGTAAGTTGAGGCTCTGATCGGCTGAGCGCTTGGTTTTTGTGGTGGGGGAGTCGAGGAGGCCGTTTCTCTGTGTCGGGGGGAAGGAGAAAAGGTCTGCATGTTTTAGGGATGGCTGCTGTGTTGCGTCATTGGAAGAATGCATGCTTATGCGGCCTCCTCGATGTCCACCAAAAGGTTGCGCACGGGGTGTGCTGCTAGGTCCCGTGCGTTGGCAGTATTATGCCGCGGCTGCCGCAAAGAAGCGCTAAAGAAAGGCTTAACCTGGTTTGGTGTTACGATGAAACTGCAGGTCAGAGGTATTGAGTAACACTCTTGAAAGGTTTTGGGCTTAAGGGCTTTCTAAGGTTTGTGACGTGGATGTGGCGCGGACGTACGGAGCGTGTGAATGCGCGCTGTTAGCGCTGCAGCTCTGCGGCGCGCACCTGCTCGATGACCTTTTCCATCGTGGCGTCGATGCGGTCTTTTTTGAGCTCGCATTCCCAGATGGTTATGGGTGTCCAGCCCATTTGAGTGAGTGCTGCCACGGCAGCGCGGTCGCGCTCGACGTTGCGACGGAACTTTGCCTCCCAAAACTCAACGTTGCGCTTGGGCTGGCTAGGGTTGCACTTGGGGCAGCGGTGCCAAAAGCAGCCGTTGACGAAGATGGCGATCTTGCGCCCGGGAAAGGCGATGTCGGGCTTGCCGGGAACCTTCCATTCCAAGCGATAGCCCGTAAGGCCCGCTGCCCGCAGGCGCTGGCGAACGAGCAGCTCGGGCTTGGTGTTGGCGCGCTTGTTGCCCTTCATGGACTTTTTGATGGCGGCACGACGGCGTACGAGCTCACGCTCGTCGGCGGAAAGGTCCGAGGTATCGATGCCGTCGAGCAGGCCGGGCTTGGGACGCTTCTTGCTGCGGCGCTTAGGTGCGCGCTTGGGCTTGGTGGAGGGCTCGTCGGTCGCGGTGGCGTCGGCGTAGTTGGCAGTGCCGTTGGCCTCAAGCCGATCTTCCCTCAACTCAATCAGAGCATCGATAAGCCCTTTGTCGGCGGGCATCCACTCAACGGTGGCAAGCGAGGTGCGCGGAATCCAGCGAATATCGAGCTGACGGTCATGCTTTTGCGGCTCATCAGAATCGGTTGCCAGCGAGCAGTAGTAGCACTCCATGGAGAGATGGAAATCGGGGTAGTCGTACTCAACGGTGTAGAAGTCACGCAGGTTGGTGACCTTCACCTGCAGCTCTTCCATGAGCTCGCGGCGCACGGCGTCCTCGGGCGTCTCGCCGCGCAAGAGCTTGCCGCCTGGGAACTCCCAAAGTCCCTGCATGTCGCCATAGCCGCGCTGCACGGCAAGCAGCTCGTCAGATCCTTCCTTGCGAATGATCCCAGCGGCAACATGAACAGTCTTCAACAGGAGTCCTCTCTCAACATCAACAAGTGACAGGCTAGCTACCCGTACCTTACACAACGGTAAGGCAAGCGTAAGCCATATCGATGGTAGCCGACTCGGCTTCTTGCGACTATAGATGCCGTAGACTAATCGCAAGAAAGGACTCGGTATGCAAACCACGCACATGGCGACCCCGGTACTGGAGGTCGCGCATCTCGAAAAGGTATATGGAGCGCTGGGCAACGTGACCCGTGCGCTCAACGACGTCAGCTTTACCGTCAACCGCGGCGAATTCGTTGGCATCATGGGCGCCTCGGGCTCGGGCAAGTCGACGTTGCTCAACTGCGTGTCGACCATCGATAGCGCCACGAGCGGCACCATCCGCATCAACGGCCAGGACGTGACGCGCATGAAGCAGGCCAAGCTTTCGCAGTTCCGCCGCGAGGAGCTCGGCTTTATCTTCCAGGATTCCAACCTGCTCGATACGCTCACGGCACGCGAGAACATCGCCCTGCCGCTCACCATCGCCCGCACAAACTCGGCAGAGATCTCGACCCGCGTGCAGGATGTGGCCGCGCGTCTGTCTATTAGCCAGGTGCTCGACAAGTACCCCTACCAGATGTCCGGCGGCCAGCAGCAGCGCGTCGCCGCCTGCCGCGCGCTCGTCACCGACCCCACCATGATCATGGCCGACGAGCCCACCGGCGCCCTCGACTCCAAAAGCGCCCGTCTGCTGCTCGAGAGCCTAGAGGCCCTCAACCGCCGCCTGCGCGCCACCGTGCTCATGGTTACGCACGACAGTTTTGCCGCCAGCTACACGAGCCGTGTGCTGTTTATTCGCGACGGCAAGATCTTCACCGAGCTGCGCCGCGGCGACACCGACCGCAGAGAGTTCTTCGACCGCATTATGGAGGTCGTTGCCATGATGGGCGGTGAGGGCTCCGATGCTCTGTAAACTCGCTTGGGGCAACGTCCGCCGCGCCGGGCGCGACTACCTCGTCTACCTTTTGACGCTCACCCTGGGCGTCACGGTCTTCTATGCCTTTAACACCATCTCGATGCAGGTCGACATCGCCGGAATCGATGAAGAGGGCTTGGCACAGGTTATGGGTAGCATGCTCGGCTACCTGACGTACTTTTTGGCCGGTGTCATGGCCTTTTTGATGGTGTACGCCAATAACTTCATCATGAAACGCCGCAAAAAGGAGTTTGGCCTGTACCAGGTGCTCGGCATGGGGCGCGGGCGCGTCGCCACGATCATGGCGCTCGAGACGGTGATCGTCTCGGTCGTGGCCTTTGTCGCCGGCATTGTGCTGGGTGTGGGACTCTCCCAGCTCATGACATTCTTTACGGCCTCGCTCTTTAAGACACAGATCGCCAATTTTCACTTCTTCTTCTCAGTGCATGCGTTCAACCTGACCCTTGCCTGCATGCTCGTGATGTTCGTACTCACGTTACTGCTGAACCTGCGCGCCGTTCGTCGCACTAAGCTCATCGAGCTTATGGGTGCCGAGCGTCGCAACGAGAGCATCAAGACACGCAACCCCTGGATCGCGATTGCCATCTTTGCCGTGGGCGTGGCGCTTGTGGGCGTGGCCTATTACCGTCTGCTACGTGATGGGCTCCCGCTAACCGCGACGGACAGCAAGCTGCAAGAGGCCATGAGTCAGTTCGGCATTACGACCGCTATGGTTACAGTGGGCACCTTTGCCCTGTTCTGGGGACTCTCGGGCATGCTTATCAAGCTGTTGCAGAGCCTGCGCAGCGTGTATTGGCGCGGCCTCAATATGTTTACCGTGCGTCAGCTTTCGGCCAAGGTCAATACGGTGTGCTTTTCGATGGGCGTCATCGCGATGATTCTGTTTTTGGCCATTACCTCGGTGACCTGCGGTATGTCGATTGCCAATGTGATGAACGAGAATCTGGAGCGCTATAACCCTGTTGACGTGTCTCAGACGTATGTCTATTACACGCCCGAAACGCTCGACTACTACAAGGAGTATGTCAATCCGTCTGAGGCCGATCGCATGGTGCTGGCCGATGCAACGGTCGATTTGTACGCTGCATGGCATGGCGATCGTAAAGATCCCGATAACGTTGCAGACGGTATTAAGGGCAAGTCGGCGGACAACAACGACGAGACCGGCAAGAAGGTCAATATCGCCGATGTTGCCGGTGAGCATGTGCAGATCGATTCGTATCTGAGTTACCCGCTTGGCGGCTCGGGCCCCTCGGTGGTGGCGGGTGAGATGTGCAAAGCCATGGGCGAAAAGCTTCCCAAGGCGCTCGAGGGAAGCAACGCCGATGCGATGGGTCTGTATGTGACGCCGGCGAGCCAGTACAACAAACTGCGCCAGATGATGGGCGAGGAGCCGGTGAGCATTGGCCGCGACCAGTATCTGCTCACGTGTGATATGGGCGGTGAGCTGGGCGACCTGTACACCAAGTATATGGCTGGCGGCCATGCCCTTACCTTGGGCGGGCATACGCTCAAGCCCGCAACCGATAAGTCGGACGAGGACACGGCGGCCATCGCCAACTCGGCGATGGGCAGCAATCCCGGTACCGTGGTCGTAGCCGATGAGCTGCTGTCCCAGCTTAATCTGCAACCGTATTCCAGTAATCTGCTCGTTAATTACAAACAGGGTATGGATACGACCGAGGCAGACGAGAGCATTAAATACACCTTGCTCGATAATCTGCTCGTTGACGGCAAGGAGCCGGGGTCGTGGGGAGTCTTCATCACGCGTTCCGAGATGTACACGCAAGCAGCGCAGATGAACGGCATGATTAGCTATCTGGCCATCTACATTGGCTTTGTACTGGTCGTTGCGTGCGCGGCAATCCTATCGATCCAGCGGCTCTCCAATGTGGCCGACGGCAGCCGCAGCTATCGTGTGCTGGCACAGATCGGCTGTGACGACCGCCAGATTCGCCATTCGGTGATGGCGCAGCAAGCGGTATTCTTCCTGTTCCCGCTGGCAGTGGGCTTGGCGCACTCCTTTGTGGCGCTCAAGGTGATCATCGAGCTGGTGAGCGTATTCGGCGATATGAGCATTGCCGGCACCGTGGGCCTCACCTGCGCGATTTTCCTGGCGGCCTATGGTGGCTACTTCCTGGTAACGTACCTCATGAGCGCCGGCATGGTACAAGCTGCCATCGCCACCCGCTACAGCGAGTAACAAGCGGGCAAAACCGTCGCAAAATCAGAGCGAATAACCGCCGCGAAGGGAGTCCAGCTCCCTTCGCGGCGGTATTTTGCGTATCTAGAGCATCTCAGATGCAAGTGAGTAGGCTTTTTTGGATCTGCCGAGCACATTGCGGCAAGTGCTCAATAAAATCGCAGGTCAGGGCTGTGGCGTTTTGAGGTGTGCCCGGCATCCCGCCAAAAGCCTACTCACTTGGTTTTACTGCTAGAAAACCGCCGCGAGGGAAAGTAGCTCCCTCGCGGCGGTTTTTGGCGTTTGCCCAGATAAAACCTACCTAAATAAACTTGTCCCTTTTTGGCAGGTGGTTTCAGCTGAACGGCGGGCCGTGCGCCCTGGGCGTGCGGGCTCACAATCTGGGGAAACCGAACAGATTGGGGGCTTGTATGATCGATTCGAAGGGAACCGTGCGACCCGAGGGCATGTTTAACAGAGTGCGCCTGGCCCCCGAAGCCCGGAGCGCATACGATACGCAAGGGGTAGTCGTTGGGGACGTCCCCAATGACCACTCCGGCAACGCCGATGTTTTGGCGCAGACAGCGAAAGCCCGCCAGAGCGAGCAAGGCGCCTTGAAACGAGGCGGCATTGACCTTTTGGTCATGCCGCCGAAGTTGAAAGGCAGATTGCCGCTCTGGCGGGCTTGCAGCGTCAACTGGTTACGCGGTTTGGTAAAACCGCGTAACTAAACCCGCTCCGCGATCTCGTGGATGAGGTAGTCGGTCTTTTCCCAGCCCAGGCACGGGTCGGTGATCGACTTGCCAAAGACGCCACCGTCAACCGGCTGGTTGCCATCCTCAAGGTAGGACTCGATCATAAAGCCCTTGACCAGCTTGGAGATGGACTCGTTGCGGCGGCAGCTGTCGAGCACCTCCTTGCAAATGCGGTACTGCTCCAGCGGGCGCTTGCCCGAGTTGTCGTGGTTGCAGTCGATGACCGCCGCCGGGTTGGCGTAACCGGCATGCTCGGTGTAGCGCTCGGCCAGGCGCTCCAGGTGCTCGTAGTGGTAATTGGGGTAGGTACGACCGTCGAGACCGATGTAGCCACGCATAACGGCGTGCGCGAGCGGGTTGCCGTCGCACTCGACCTCCCAGTTGCGGAAGATAAAGCTCTGATGTGCCTGGGCGGCGTAGATGGAGTTGAGCATAACGGTGGTGGAACCGGCGGTGGGGTTTTTCATGCCCACAGGCACCGAAATGCCGCTCGACACCAGACGATGCTCCTGGTTCTCGACCGAGCGCGCGCCCACGGCGACGTAGCTCAGCAGGTCGACGAGGTACTGGTAGTTGGACGGGTAGAGCATCTCGTCGGCGGTAAAGAAGCCAGTCTCCTCGATGACGCGCAGGTGCATGTGGCGGATGGCCTTAACGCCTTCAAGCAGGTCATCGGGCGCCTCGGGGTCGGGGTTGTGCAGCAGACCCTTGTAGCCGGTGCCCTTGGTGCGCGGCTTGTTGGTGTAGACACGCGGAATGATGATGAGCTTGTCCTTGACCTCTTCGGCGACCTTGGCCAGTCGGTTCATGTACTCAAGCACCGAGTCCTCGCGGTCGGCAGAGCACGGGCCGATGATGAGCACCTTGCGTGCGTCCTCGCCGGTAAAGACCTTGGCGACCTCGGCGTCGAATGCCTGCTTTTTGGCGGTAAGCTCGGCGGAAAGCGGCATTTCCTCGCGGATCTCCATGGGGATCGGCAGCCTGCGCTTGAATTCCATGGCCATATGGGGCCTCCTTTATCAATTAACGGCAACAATTGGCGAATTCTCGAATGCTCGGCATTATCCGCTGTCGCACGCTAAAGTGCAAGTGAAACCTGCCGAAAAGGGACAGGTTTATTTTGGTCGGTTTTATCTGGGGAAATGTCGGCGCTCGCCGGAAGGGGAGGGCCAACGTACGGCACGCTGGAGCAAGTTGGATCTTCTGCGGCATACCCTGTGGACAAAAAATGGCAAATATGAGTACTGTTGCTAGCGTAGTATCATATAGATCTTACAAGATAATAGACACAACAGTAAATATGTTCATTAACGTTGGCACACAGAAGCATGCTACCGGGCATTTTGATCAATTTGAAGGCATATCTAGGCCGCAATGAGGTCGTTTGGGGCAGTTTTGGCTGTTACTAAAAAGGTGACAGTACTCATATTTGCCATTTTTTGTCCACGGGGCCTTGAGGGAGGGCGTCAATCAGGTCCCAGGGGAGGCGGTTCGAGGGCTGCAAAACAAAAACGGGGACGCAGATTGTCCTGCGTCCCCGTTCTCGGGCGTTATTCGTTCCTTGCGACAGAATTTACGCCGCTTCGTCGAACTGCGAGTTGTACAGGTCGGCGTAGAAGCCGCCTTGGGCGAGCAGCTCGTCGTGCGTGCCCTTCTCGACGATGTCGCCGTCGCGAATCACCAAGATCACGTCGGCGTTGCGGATCGTGGACAGGCGATGCGCGATGACAAAGCTCGTGCGGCCCTGCATCAGCGCATCCATGGCGCGCTGAATAAGCTCTTCGGTACGGGTATCGACGTTGGAAGTCGCCTCGTCCAAAATCAGCGCCGGACGGTCGGCCAAAATGGCGCGGGCGATGGTCACGAGTTGGCGCTGGCCCTGTGAGAGGTTGGTGCCCTCCTCATTGATCATAAAGTCGTAGCCGCCGGCGAGCGTATGGATAAAGTGGTCGCAGCGTGCGGCGCGTGCAGCGGCCTCGACCTCGGCGTCGGTCGCATCGGGGCGTCCGTAGCGGATGTTCTCGCGGATGGTGCCGTTAAACAGCCAGGTGTCCTGCAGCACCATGGCAAACTCGCCGCGCAGCGCCGCGCGGTCCCAGTCGCGCACGTCGACGCCTTCGACGCGCAGCGAACCGCCGTCCACGTCGTAAAAGCGCTGCAGCAGCTTAATGAGCGTGGTCTTGCCGGCGCCGGTGGGGCCGACGATGGCGATGGTCTGACCGGGCTGCGCCTCGCAGCTAAAGTCGTGGATGATGGTCTTGTCGGACGTGTAGCCAAACTTGACATGGTCGAACTCCACGTGGCCGGGGCGCTTCTCGGGAATCTGCGCGTCGGCCTTCTGCTCCTCCTCGGGCGCGGCCAGGAACTCAAACACGCGCTCGGTAGCGGCGGCCATCGACTGCATCGTGTTGCTCACGTTGCCCAGCTGCTGCACCGGCTGCGTAAAGTTGCGAACGTACTGGATAAAGCTCTGGATGTCGCCGGGCGTGGCATTGCCGGTCAGCGCGAGCTGCGCGCCTACCACGACGACGCCCACGTAGCCCATGTTGCCCACCAGACTCATAAGCGGCATCATCAGGCCCGACAGGAACTGCGAGCGCCAGCCGCTAATAAAGAGGCGGTCGTTTTGACGGTCGAACTCCTCGATTGAGGCCTCGGCGCGGTCGAACACCTGAATGACATTCTGGCCGGCAAAGTCCTCCTCGATAATGCCGTTGACGGCGCCCAGGACTTGCTGTTGCTCGCGGAAGTACGGCTGCGAGAAGTGAATCATCACGGTCAGGATAATCGCGGCTGCCGGCAGCGTGAGCACGGTGACGCCGGTGAGCGGCAGACTGATCGACAGCATCATGACGAGCACGCCGATAATCTGCGTGACAGACGTGATGAGCTGCGTCACGCTCTGGTTGAGCGACTGGCCGAGCGTATCGACGTCGTTGGTGATGCGACTGAGTACGTCGCCCTTGCTGTGGCCGTTGAAGTAACTCATCGGAACGACGGCGATCTTGGCGGCGATCTCCTTGCGCATGCGATAACAAATCTTTTGCGTGACGCCGGTCATGAGCCAGCCTTGGATCAGGCTGCAGGCAGAGCTCGCCAGATACAGACAGAGCAAAAAGCCGAGCGTCTTGGCGATCCAGGCAAAGTCGACATCGCCGGTGCCGTTGACCTTGGCAACCAAGCCCTCGAACAGCTTAGTCGTAACCTGGCCGAGCACCTTGGGCCCCACAATGTTAAAGATGACCGAGCACACGGCAAAGGCGACGGCGGCAAACACGGCAATCTTGTGCTGGCCGATATAGCCGAGCAGCTGCCTCATGGTGCCCTTAAAGTCCTTGGCCTTTTCGCCACGGCGCATGCCACCCATGCGGCCCATGGGACCACGCTGGCGGGTGGGCTTGGGAATCTGAGTCTTGGTCTCGTCTGCCATTAGCGCTCGCCTCCTTCCATGACGGCTGCAATTTCTTCTTGGGTAAGCCCCAGTTCCTCGGCGGAAAGCTGCGACTGTGCAATCTCCAGGTACGCCGGGCAGCCGTGCAGCAGCTCCTCGTGCGTGCCGGTGCCCACTACGTGACCGTCGTCGAGCACGATGATCTGGTCGGCGTGCATGATGGTCGCGATGCGCTGGGCCACGACCACGAGTGCGGCGTCGGTAACGTTTTTGGCAAGCTCCTCGCGCAGGCGGGCGTCGGTCTTGTAGTCGAGCGCGCTAAACGAGTCATCGAACACCACGACCTCGGGCTTTTTGGCCAACGCGCGGGCAATGGCCAGGCGTTGGCGCTGACCACCCGAAACATTGGAGCCGCCCTGGCTGATGGGGGAGTCGTAGCCGCCCTCGCGCTCGGCGATAAAGTCCTCGGCCTGGGCGATGCGTGCCGCCTGGCGCATATCATCATCGCTCACCATGTCGCCGGCAAACTTGAGGTTGCTCTCGACGGTGCCCGAGAACAGGCGACCCTGCTGCGGGATGTAACCAATGCGGTGGCGCAGCTCGGAAAGGGTCATGTCGCGCACGTCGATGCCGTCGAGCGAAATGCTGCCGCCCGTGACGTCGTACAGGCGCGGAATCAGCTGCACGAGCGTGGACTTGCCCGAACCCGTTGAGCCAATGATGCCGAGCATCTGACCGGCATGCGTGGTGAAGTTCACGCCGCTGATGACATCGGCGCGGGCATCGGGATACTGGAAGCTCACGTCGCGGAAGGTGAGCTCACCGCACGGCGCGCTGGCAGCAGGCAGTTTGGGCGAGGCAGGGTCGTTGATGCTGGTGGGGCAGGTGATGACCTCTTCCACGCGCTCGGCTGCGACCTCGGCGCGGGGCAGGATGACCGAAACCATGGTGAGGATCATAAACGCCATGACGATCTGCATGGTGTAGGAGATGAACGCCATCATGTTGCCGACCTGCATCACGCCGTCAGACACGCCCTGCGCGCCAAACCAGACGATAAGCACGGTGATGCAGTTCATAACGAGCATCATGAGCGGCATCATAAAGCTCATGGCTCGGTTGGTGTAGAGCTGCGTGGTCATAAGGTCGAGCGAAGCCTTGTCAAAGCGCTCAAGCTCATGCTCCTCGCGGTTGAACGAACGGATAGGCATAAGGCCGTCGAGCAGCTCGCGGGCGGTAAGGTTCACGCGGTCCACAAAGCTCTGCATCTTTTTGAACTTGGGCATGGTGAGGCCCATAAGCACGCCGACGACGGCCGAGACCGCGATGATGGCCACGGCGATGGTCCACTCCAGGCCGGTGTGGTTGGCCAGGACGCGCATGACGGCGACGATGCCCATGACGGGCGCCATGAGGCACATGCGGATAAACAGGGTTGCGGCCATCTGAATCTGCTGAATGTCGTTGGTGCAGCGAGTGATGAGCGAGGCCTGGCTAAACTTGCCCACCTCGGCTGGCGAGAAGTGCATGACCTTGTTGAAGGTCTCGCGGCGCAGGTCGCGTGCGATGGAACAGGCGGTGCGCGAGGCCACGGCGCCGGTTAGGATGGTGGCGACCAGTGAGATCAGGCACAGACCAAACATCGTGGTCGCCATGCGGCCCAGGTAGGCGTTCTGCACGTCGGCGGGGTCGATACCCTGCGCCTTGTACTCGTCTTGCACATAGCTCACGGCGCGTTGGGTCACGATGGAGCCCGACATGGAGCCCATTTTGTCCGCCATTTCATTGGCGCCCTCGACGAGCTTGCTTTGGTCTACCAGACCGCCCTCGACACCTAGGCGCAGACTCTTCATGGTGATCTTGCCGCCGTCGGCATCAATCTGCTTTTGCATGTTTTGCGCCGCTGTGGCCTTCTGCTGCATCTCGGCGAGCTGCTCGGGCGTCATTGCCGCCATCTGCTCGGGGGTGGGCATGGCCTGGGCGCCGCCGCCATTGCTTGCCTCGGTGGATGCGCCGGTCATGTCGCCCATGGAGCTGGCGTCGATGCCCTGGTTGAGAGAAAGGACGACGGTCTCGGGCAGGCTCATAATGTCGGCAATTTTGCCGCCATCGGCACGCTCTTCCTCGGTGCCCTTGTACGTTCGAATGCCTTTTTTGTCAGCCTTGCTAAACACGGCCTCCACAGCTTTGGCGTCCTTGGTGCTCATAAAGAGCTCAAGGTCATCGAGTGATTCGGCACGAATGGTGTCGGGCACGGGCGAGGCGATGCCGCCTTGCT
>CABQHZ010000045.1 GCA_902464175.1 uncultured Collinsella sp.
GCGCACTGCCGAGCGCCATCGCCGGCTATGGCGTCATCACGTCGCCCTTTGGCGGCGTGTTCCGCCTGGATTACGCCATCGTCGCCGTGATCCTGTTTGTGATCGACTACCTGCTCACGCGCGCCTCGCGCCGCGTCCGCTAGGGGAGCGCTATGTCCAGCAGCTACCTCATGAACCTGCTCGCCAGCGCCGTCGCCGTCATCGTGGGCATCGTGATCCACGAGAGCGCACACGCCGCCGCGGCCTGGGCGCTCGGCGACAAGACGGCCCGTTCGCGCGGCCGCGTGTCACTCAACCCGCTTAACCATATCGACCCGTTTGGCACCATCATCCTGCCGCTGCTCATGCTCGCGGCCGGCGGCCCGGTGTTCGCCTTCGCCAAACCCGTGCCCGTCTACCTCAACAACCTCAAGCACCCCAAGCGCGACGAGGTCCTGGTGAGCGCGGCCGGCCCCGCGTCGAACATCGCACTCGCGTGCCTTGCCGCGGCACTCATGCACGTGGCGTACGGCAACCTCTACACCGGCATCTCCTTTGCCCTGGCGTCACAGATCATGAACTTCGGCGCCACGTTTATCGTGGTTAACCTGTCACTCGCATTCTTCAACCTCATCCCGATCCCGCCGCTCGATGGCTCGTCGATCATCGTGCCGTTCCTCAAAGGCAAGGCGCTCAACAACTACTACCACCTGCAGCAATACGCCATGCCCATCCTCATCATTGTGCTGTATCTGCTGCCCATGTGGACTGGCATTGATGTGATCGGCCGCTATTTCGACGTTACCGTGTATCCGCTGGCCGAGTGGCTGCTCAACTTCGCAATCGCCGGCATCTAAGGTAAACTTACAGGTCGACCGCGCAAAACGGTCGCAACATGCACCCAAACCGCGCCGCGAAGGCGCCGTCAAAGGAGGTCGAAGATGTCGTATCGCGTGTCGACTCAGGTCTACAGCGGGCCGTTCGACCTGTTGCTGCAGCTGGTAACCCGCCAAAAAGTAGATATCGGCGCCATCTCTATCAGCGAGGTGGCCGAGCAGTACCTTGCCGAGGCCGAGCGCATCGAGGCGCTGGACCTGGACGTGGCGAGCGACTTTCTGCTGGTCGCGGCAACCCTTCTGGACATCAAGGCCGCCTCTTTGGTGCCGCAAGAGGCCCCGCGCAAAGTCGATGACGACGATGACGAGTTCGACGAAGACCTCGAGGAGCTCAGCACACTCGACGGCGACGCCCTGCGCGAGGTCCTGATCCAGCGCCTGATCGCCTACAAGCAGTTTAAAGGCGCGGCCGCGGCCCTCGGTGCCCGCATGCAGGCCGAAAGCCGTATGCACCCGCGTGTGGCCGGCCCCGACCCCGAGTTTTTGGGGCTCATGCCCGACTACCTGGCTGGCATCACCCTGCGCGGCCTGGCCGTCATCTGTGCCGACCTGGACGGCAAGCGACAGACCTTTCTGCTGGAGGCCGAGCACGTGGCGCCGCATCGCGTGCCGCTCGACCTGACCGTGGCCTCAGTCGACCGCTTTACCATGGCGCACCAAACCTGCACCTTCCGTGAGCTGTTGGACGGCGATGCCACCACCGAGCAGCTCGTCGTTACCTTCCTGGCCATGCTCGAGCTCGCCAAGCGCGGCTCGCTCACGCTGAGCCAGGACGAGATCTTCGGAACCATCTGCATCAACCGAGTCGAGGGCGCCGAGGCATACGTGCCCGGCGAGGGCCCCGAACTCACCGAATAGGAGCCGCAACCATGTCAACCCTTTCAACGCTGGAGGCAAACAGCCTCAAAGGCGCCCTCGAGGCGCTGCTGCTGGTGTCGAGCGACCCGGTGAGCGCGCCCGCGCTGGCAGGTGCGCTGGATATCGCCCCCGGCGAGTGCGCGTCGCTGCTCGCCGAGCTCAAGGTTGAGTACGAGGAGGCCAACCGCGGCTTTCAGCTGCGCGAGGTCGCCGGCGGCTGGCGCCTGTTTACGCACCCCGCCTACCACGACGTGGTCGAGGCCTACGTGCTGAGCTGGGACACGCAAAAGCTGTCGCAGGCGGCGCTCGAAACCCTGGCCGTCATCGCATACCACCAGCCCGTAACGCGCGAGGTGGTCAAGGGCATCCGCGGCGTCAACTCAGACGGCGTCATCGCGTCGCTCGTGGACAAAGGTCTGGTGCGCGAGCTCGGCCGCGACCCCCAGCGCGGTCAAGCCATCATCTACGGCACGACCAACGCCTTCTTGGAAAAGTTCGGCCTGCGCTCCACCCGCGACCTGCCCGACCTGGAGCAGTTTGCCCCTGACGAGCAGTCGCGCCAGTTTATCCGCGAGCGCCTGAGCGGCCGCAGTATTCAGTCCACGCTCGAGGAGCAGGCCGATGACCTGGATGAAGAGCGCGAACTGCTCGATACCGATGTTGAAGATGTTGAGGTGGTCGAGGACTTGGAAACCCTGGTCGTCGACGAAACCTCGGAGGATTTGCATGACGAGGACTAACGAAGTAGGGGAGACGCGCGCCATGGGCAACGCAGTACCCGCAACCGACGCACAGCCCGTCTATCCGCACACCATGCGCCTGCAGCGCTTTTTGGCGCGCGCGGGCGTGGCGAGCCGCCGTGGCTCGGAGGACCTAATGACCGCCGGCCGCGTGACCGTCAACGGCGAGGTCGCGACCGAGCTGGGCACCAAGGTCGACGTCGACTGCGACCATATCGAGGTCGATGGCATGCCCGTCATGCTCAACCAGGGCGCCGTGTACCTGATGCTCTATAAGCCGACGGGCTACCTCACCACCATGAGCGACCCTCAGGAGCGCCCTTGCGTGGCCGATCTGGTCCCCCGCGACCGCTTTCCGGGACTTTTCCCGGTGGGCCGCCTGGACCGCGACACCACAGGCCTTTTGCTCTTTACCACCGACGGCGACCTGTCGCAGGACCTGCTGCACCCCAGCAAGCATGTCTATAAGACCTACCAGGCACTCGTTGACGGCCAGCTGTCCGACCGCGATCTAGACCCGCTCCGCCGTGGCATCGAGCTCGACGACGGCCTGTGCCAGCCGGCAATCTGCCGCGTCATCAACGCGCGCGAGGCGGAGGCTGTGGCACCGCAAGGCGTCAAGCCCGGTACCACCGCCGTGGAGATCATCATCCGCGAGGGGCGCAAGAACCAGGTCAAGCGCATGCTGAGCAAGATCCACCATCCGGTAATCCGCCTGCATCGCTGCAACTTTGCCGGCCTTGAGCTCGAGGGCGTGGCCAAGGGCTCGTGGCGCGAGCTCACCGACCGCGAGGTGCAGATCCTCAAGGCCGGCGGCATCCCGCCCAAGCAGGCGAGCGCCAAGCGCAACGGCGGCAAGCCCCAAGACACGCCCGCCAGCCGCACGCGTCACCACGGCAGCCACGGCTCCGCACCCAAGCGCAACACCTACCGCGAGCGCTACACAGGCTAGGCAGACCGCCAACCAATACAGCGCCCGCGAACCATACCAGCACGTCAACCATCGAAAGGAAGCATTGCATGATCGTCGCCATCGACGGCCCCGCCGGTTCCGGCAAGTCCACCATCGCCAAGGAGATCGCCCGCCAGCTGGGCTTTAACAAGCTCGACACGGGCGCCATGTATCGCGCCGTCACCTTCGCCGCGCTCGACCGCGGCATCGATCTGGACGACGAGGCGGCCATCGACGCCCTCGCCGAGCAGATCGAGATTCGCTTTACCAACGGCACCGGCGAGGATACGCGCCTGACCATTGACGGCCAGGACGCTTCGGCCGCCATTCGTACCCCGCAGGTCGACGCCAACGTATCCAAGGTATCGGCCTACCCGGGCGTGCGCGCCGCCATGCTCATTCACCAGCGCCGCGCCGCCGAGGACCGCGATATCGTCGCCGAGGGTCGCGACATCGGAACCGTCGTGTTCCCTAACGCACAGGTCAAGGTCTTCCTAACCGCCGACCCGCGCGAGCGCGCCCGCCGCCGCGTGCTGCAGCGTCACCAAAACGACGCCCAGCCGCTCACGCCCGCGCAACTCGAGGCCGAAGTCGACGAGACCCTCGACGCCCTCAAGCAGCGCGACAAGCTTGACAGCAGCCGCGAGGTCGCCCCGCTCGTGCCCGCCGAGGACGCCGTACACGTCGACTCCACCGCCCATACCATCGACGAGGTCCTCCGCATTATCGAGGACCTCATCAACCAAAGGAGGTAGCCCATGCGCCTGTTTAAGCAGACGCCCGAGGACTATTACAACGCCCCCTATGACGAGTTCCCGGCGCTCATCCGCGGTACCGTCGTCGTAGTCATGGCCATCCTTTGGGCCTTCTCCAAGCTCATGTGGCGTTGGAAGGTCGAGGACGCTGACCTGCTGTTTGAGCGCCAGGAAGGCCGCGGCAGCGTGGTCATCTGCAACCACACCTCGATGGCCGAGCTCTTGGCCGTGGAGACGGCGCTGTTCTTTGGCGGCCGCCGCATTCGCCCTATCTTTAAGTCCGAGTTCGCCAAGAGCAAGATTGTGCGCTGGGCTTTTAGCCGCGTTGGCGGCATCCCCGTGGAGCGCGGTACTGCCGATATGAAGTGCCTGCGCGCCGCCCAGCATGCGCTGCAGCGCGGCGAGGACGTCCTGATCTTCCCCGAGGGCACGCGCATCCGCTCGCGCGAGATCAAGCCAGAGGTCCACGGCGGCTTTGCGCTCATCGCTCAGATGGGCAAGGCGCCCGTCAACCCGCTCGCCATCTGCGGCTGGTCCGACATCACGCCCGCGGGCAAAAAGCTCATGCGTCCCAAGAAGTGCTGGATTCGTGCCGGCAAGGCCGTCTCGCTTTCGGACGCGCCGGCCGGGCTTAAGCGTACGGAGCGCCTGGCCTGGTTTGAGTCCGAGGCCATGAACCGCGTCTACGCCATGCGAGACGAGCTGTGCGCCGAGCATCCGGGCAGGTTCTAGCCATGAGCGAGAACGTGACGAACACTGCCGTGACCGCGTCCGACCAGGCAACCGCGCCTACCATCGAGATCGCCGCCCACGCCGGCACTTGCTACGGCGTACAGCGTGCGCTCGATATGGCGCTGGCCGCTGCGCCGCAGGCAGGGGAGTGCAATCAGGTCCATACCTTGGGTCCGCTCATCCATAACCCCATCGTGGTGCGCGAGCTTGCCGAGGCGGGCGTCGGTCTGGCAGAGACCCTGGACGACGCCGCATCGGGCACCGTGATCATCCGCGCCCACGGCGTGGTGCCGCAGGTGATCGATGCCGCTCGCGAGCGTGGCCTTAACGTCGTCGACGCCACCTGCCCTTACGTCAAGAAGGTCCACGTGGCCGCCGAGCGCCTGGTACGCGAAGGCTACCGCGTGATCGTCGTGGGCGAGCCGGGTCACCCCGAGGTCGAGGGCATCCTGGGCCATGCCGGCGATGACGCGCAGGTCGTAAGCAGCGCTGCCGATGCGGAAGCGCTGCCGCTCAAGGGCAAGGTGGGCCTCGTTGTGCAGACCACCCAGACCGCGCAGAACCTCGCCGAGGTTGTGGCCTCCATCACCCCACGCGTGCAGGAACTGCGTGTGATCAACACGATCTGCGCCGCCACGAGCGAGCGCCAGCAGGCAGCCGCAACCCTCGCCAGCCGCTGCGACTGCATGGTCGTGGTGGGCGGCAAGAACTCGGGCAACACCCGCCGCCTGGCGCAGATTTGTGCTGATGCCTGCGAGCGCACGTATCACATCGAGGAAGCTTCTGAGCTCCAGGCCGCGTGGTTTACCGAAGCTCACCACATCGGCATCACCGCCGGAGCCTCCACCCCGCAAGAACACATCGAGCGCGCTGTCACGCGCATCAAGGAGCTTTGCCGCTAACCATGGACCAGACCGTACCCGCATACGCCGCCGAGGTGGCCGATTACGGGCGCAGCCGCGACCCCGAGCCGGGTGAGGGCGCGCTCGTAAAGAACGTGCGTCCCGAATCGCCCGCGTGGGATGTGGGTATCGAGCCGGGCATGCGCGTGCTCACGGTTAACGGTGAGCAGCTTACCGACATGATTGTGTGGCTCTGGGAGGCCGACGATGATACCGTCGACCTCGAGGTTTTCGACCCGCGCGACGGCACCGTCACCCCCGTCGAGCTCGACCGCTTTCCCGGCGAGGATTGGGGTTTGGAGTTCGATGGCCCCATCTTCGACGGCATGCGTACCTGCGTCAACGCCTGCGTGTTCTGCTTTATGACCATGCTCCCCAAGGGCGGCCGCTCCACGCTCTATATTCGCGACGACGACTATCGCCTAAGCTTTTTGCAAGGCAACTTTGTCACGCTTACGAACCTCACCGACGAGGACGTGCAAAACGTCATCCAGCGCAACATGAGTCCCATGAACGTGTCGGTCCACGCTGTGAGCCCCGACGTCCGCCGTCGTATGATGGGCCGTAACGCCCAGCGAGGCATGGATGTACTCGAGACCATCATGGCCGCCGGCATCGAGATTCACGCGCAGATCGTGTTGTGCCCCGGCATGAACGACGGCGAGGAGCTGGAAAAGACCCTGCGCTTTTGCGAGGAGCATGAGCAAATCACAAGCCTGGGCATTGTGCCGCTCGGTTTTACCAAACACCAAAACCGCTTTAGCTGGTCCTACAGCGACAAGCCCGAGCTAGCGCGCGAGACCATTGCCATGATCCGTCCCTACCAGGATCGTGCCTACGGACGCTTTGGCCGCCACACCTTCCAGATGAGCGACGAGTTCTATCTGGACGCCGGCATCGATCCTCCCGAGGCGGACTTTTACGACGGTTACCCGCAGTACTACGACGGCATCGGCATGATCCGCTCGTATCTAGACGAGACCGACGACGTGCTTGCCGCCGATACCGAGCGACTGGCCCGCGTCCGCGAGGCCATCGCCGCACGCAGCCAGCACCTGCTGTGCCTCTCCGGCGCCAGCGCGCGCGACACCGTGGCACGCTTTGTGGAGTCGCCGCATGGTCTCGACGGCACCGTCACGGCCATCAAGAACCGCTACTTTGGCGGCAACGTGGACGTGACCGGCCTCATCGTCGCGAGCGATATCCTGGAGCAGCTGCCACAAGACCTGTCCGGGGTTATGCTCTTTGTGCCTAAGCTCATGTTCAACGCTGACGGCATGACGCTTGACGAGTATCATCGTGACGATTTACTCGCAAGCCTTACCAGTCGCGGCGCCGAGGTTCATGTGGTATCGACCATGCCGCATGAGCTGCTCGATACCCTGGAGCACATCCTTGGCATTGTGCCTGCCGACTCTACTAATTCCACTGACCCTACCCATTAAAGGAGAGCAGATGAAACCTATCGTCGCCGTCGTCGGACGCCCCAACGTGGGCAAGTCCACGCTCGTTAACCGCCTGGCCCAGACCTCGGACGCCATCGTCCACGAGTCCCGCGGCGTCACGCGCGACCGCTCGTATCACACGGCCGATTGGAACGGTCGTGAGTTCACCATCGTCGACACGGGCGGTATCGAGCCGCTCAAGAGCGACGATGTCTTTGCCACGTCCATCCGCGACCAGGCGCTCGCCGCCGCCGAGGAAGCCGCCGTCATCCTGTTTGTGGTCGACGGCCGCACCGGCGTCACCGAGGAGGACGAGTCGGTCGCCCGCATGCTCAAGCGCTCCGACAAGCCGGTCTTTCTGCTGGTGAACAAGCTCGACAACCCCGATCGCGAGAACGACAGCATCTGGGAGTTCTATTCCCTCGGCATCGGCGAGCCCACGCCGCTCTCGGCCCTGCACGGCCACGGCACGGGCGACCTGCTCGACGACATCGTGGCCCTGTTGCCCGAGGAGGAGGACGAAGTCGCCGACGAGTTCCCAGATGCACTGAACGTGGCCATCATCGGCCGCCCCAACGCCGGTAAGTCCTCGCTGTTCAACCGCATCCTGGGCGCCGATCGCTCCATCGTCTCGAACATCGCCGGCACCACGCGCGACGCCATCGACACGGTCGTCGAGCGCGATGGCAAGCACTACCGCATGGTCGACACCGCGGGCATTCGCAAGAAGAGCACCGTGTACGAGAACATCGAGTACTACTCCATGGTCCGCGGCCTGCGTGCCATCGACCGCGCCGACGTGGCGCTGCTCGTCGTCGATGCCTCCGTGGGCGTCACCGAGCAGGACCAGAAGGTCATGGGCTTGGCCATCGAGCGCGGCTGCGCCATCGTGGTTCTGCTCAACAAGTGGGACCTGCTCGACGACGATCGCAAGCGCGAGGCCTGCATGGAGACCGTCGACCGCCGTCTAGGCGTCATGGCTCCCTGGGCTCAGTACCTGCGCATCTCGGCCCTGACCGGTCGCAGCGTCGAGAAGATCTGGGCGATGGTCGAGGCTGCCGAAAAGACGCGCTCGCAAAAGATCACCACCTCGCGCCTCAACACGTTCCTCACCGACCTGCGCGAGTTTGGCCACACCGTGGTGGACGGCAAGCGTCGCCTGCGCATGCACTACGTGACCCAGACTGGAGTCAACCCGCCGACGTTTACGTTCTTCGTCAACCACAGCGACCTGGTCAACGACACCTACCAGCGCTACGTGGAGAACCGTATGCGCTCGACCTTCGATTTTTCCGGCACGCCCATTCGACTCTTCTTTAGGAAGAAGGAGCAAAAGGATGCATAATCCGATTCTGCTGACCGCCATCTGCGCCGTGGTCTCGTTCTTTATCGGAGCGATTCCGTTTGGCCTGATCCTGGGCCGCGTGTTCAACCACACCGACATTCGCAAGGCGGGCTCCGGCAACATCGGCACCACCAACGCCCTGCGCGTAGCCGGCCCCAAGGTAGCCGCGCTCACGCTGCTGCTCGACTGCCTTAAGGGCGCCATCTGCGTCCTTATCGCCCGTCCGCTCATCGCGGGCGTGGGCTACGGCTTCCCTGTGAGCATCATGGCGCCTGGAGCCCCCGGCGACTGGATGCTCGGCGTCATCTGCCTGGCTGCCGTGTGGGGCCACATCTTCTCGCCCTACCTCAACTTCCATGGCGGCAAGGGTATCGCCGTGGGCTTGGGTGTCATCCTCGCCTGGTACTGGCCCATTGGCCTGTCGCTGCTGGGCATGTTTATCATGGCCGTTGCCATCACCAAATACGTGTCGGTGGGCTCACTTGCCGCCGCCATCGGTCTTCCCATCGCCTCTTGTGCGGTCTTTCCGTACAGCAGCCTGGTCCTCAAGTTTTGCATGGCGCTGATCGGCATCACCGTGGTGTGGGCCCATCGTGCGAACATCAAAAAGCTCATGGCCGGTAAGGAGTCCAAGCTCTCGTTTACCAAGCGCGTCACCGAGCCCGACGATAAATAGGAGAGAGTCATGAATGTTGCGCTGATTGGCTCCGGCTCCTGGGGAACCGCCGTCGCCGGCCTTGCCGCCGCGCGAGCCGAGCACGTGACCATGTGGGCCCATAGCGAGCAGACGGCCGCCGGCATTAGCGGCGATCATCGCAATCCCCGCTATCTGGTGGACTACGTGCTGCCGGAAAACGTTGTCGCCACGACGGACTTGGCCAGTGCGCTCGACGGCGCCGAGGCCATCATCTTTGCCGTGCCTTCGACGCACCTGCGCGACGTCTGCCACCAGGCTGCACCGTTCGTGGCGGACGAGACGCCGGTGCTGTGCCTCACCAAGGGCATCGAGCCCGAGTCCGGCCTTCTCATGAGCGAGGTCATCGCCAGCGAGATCGGCAACGAGGCACGTGTTGCGGCGCTCTCGGGCCCCAACCATGCCGAGGAAATCTGCCGCGGCGGGCTTTCTGCCGCCGTCATCGCCAGCGAAGACCCGCAGATAGGGGAGACCTTTAAGGAGCTGCTGCTTTCCACGGCCTTCCGCATCTACCTATCGCAGGACATGACCGGCGTCGAGGTTTGCGGCGCCATGAAGAACGTTATCGCCATCGTATGCGGCATCTCCGCGGGCTCGGGCGCGGGCGACAACACACTTGCCCTCATCATGACGCGCGGCTTGGCCGAGATCAGCCGTCTGGTGCACGCCCGCGGCGGTCAAGCTATGACCTGCATGGGACTTGCCGGCATGGGCGACCTCATTGCCACCTGCACCTCGGAGCATTCGCGCAACCGTACCTTTGGCTACGAGTTTGCCCACGGCGTGTCGCTCGACGAGTACCAGACGCGCACGCATATGGTGGTGGAAGGCGCCGTCGCCGCCCGCAGCGTCAGCGAGCTCGCCCGTTCACTGGGCGTAGACATTCCGCTCACCTTTGCCGTGGAGCAAACGCTCTACAACGGTGTTACTTTGGATAGGGCGCTCGAGATTCTTACCGATCGCGTCCCCTCTCAAGAGTTCTACGGACTCACCGACTAGCGCAGAAAGGCTTCTACCATGGGTTCCATCAAAATCGCTCCGTCCGTCCTTTCGGCCGATATGGCCAACCTCAAGGGAGAGCTCGACAAGATCGCCGGTGCCGACTACGTGCACTTCGACGTTATGGACGGCCACTTTACCGGCAACCTCACCTTTGGCGTTGACATCCTCAAGGCCGTCAAGCGCTCCACCAACGTGCCGGTCGATGCGCACCTCATGGTGTCGAACCCCGACGAGACCGTCGATTGGTATGCCGACGCTGGTGCCGATATGATCACCGTGCACTACGAGGCTTCCACGCACCTGCACCGCACGCTCACGCATCTGCAGCAGCGCGGCGTCAAGGCCGGCGTGGTACTCAACCCCGCCACCCCCGTGTGCGTACTCGAGAGCATCATCGACGTCGTCGATATGGTGCTGCTGATGAGCGTGAACCCTGGCTTTGGCGGCCAGAGCTTTATCCCGGGCACCATCGCAAAGCTTCACGAGCTCAAGGCCATGTGCGAGCGCCACGGCGTGTCGCCCCTGATTGAGGTCGACGGCGGCATCTCTTCCAAGAACATTGCCGAGGTCGTCAAGGCCGGCGCCAACGTGCTCGTGGCCGGCTCCGCCGTATTTAAGTCCGAAGATCCCGCCGCCGAGGTTGCGCTGCTGCAGAAGCTGGGCAACGAGGCAGCACAGGAGGCATAAACCCTTATGACCGCAGGTCAAAACCGCATACCCGTGAATCTTGACTACGCCGCCTCGACGCCTATGCGCGCCGAGGCGCGCCTTGCGCAGCGTGAGTACGACGATAGCGAGCTTGCAGGCGTCAACCCCAACTCGCTGCACTCGCTCGGCCGCAAGGCCGCCGCGCGCCTGGAGGTTGCCCGTCGCGAGATTGCCCATAGCTTTGGCGCACGCGTCCGCCCGTCCGAGATCGTCCTGACCAACGGCGGCACCGAAGCCAACCAGCTGGCGCTGCTCGGTCTTGCCGAGGGCGCCCGCCAGCGCGACCGTAAGCGTAACCGCGTGATCGTATCTGCCATCGAACACGATTCGATTCTGGACAACCTGCCGCTGCTGCGCGCCGCCGGCTTTTCCGTCGACCTGGTGCAGCCCTGCCGCGCGGGCTACATTGAGCCTGCCGCGCTGAGCGACTTGCTCGGCGACGACGTCGCGCTCGTGAGCATCATGGTTGCCAACAACGAGACCGGCGTGGTGCAGCCCATCCGCGAGCTTGCCGCTGCCGCACACGCCGCCGGCGCCCTGTTCCACACCGATGCCATCCAGGGCTATCTGCATATTCCGCTCGATGTCACCGAGCTGGGAGTTGACGCCATGACCGTTGCCGCGCACAAGATCGGTGGCCCCGTGGCATCTGGCGCACTCTACCTTAAGAGCCGCACGCCGCTGCGCCCGCGCATCTTCGGCGGCGGACAGGAGGCCGGTCGTCGTGCCGGCACGCAGGACTTGCGTACACAGCTGGCTTTTGCCGCTGCCGCTTCCGCGCTGTTGCCGAATGTTGCCCAGGAGCGCACAACGCTGCAGGCCTTATCCGACAAGCTCTACGCCACGCTTACGGCTCATCCGCGTATTCATGCCACCATGGGCGACTACGCACAGGCCGATCGCCTACCGGGCATGGTGTCGATCTACGTTGACGGCATGGACTCCGAGGAGCTCATCGTCAAGCTCGATGCCGCCGGCTTTGAGGTTTCGGCCGGCTCGGCGTGCTCGAGCGGCAGCATGGACCCGAGCCATGTGCTCAGCGCCATGGGCATCGGTCGCGAGCAGGCGCTGGGCGCGCTGCGCATCTCGTTCGATGACCGTGTGAACCCTGCCGACCTGGATGAGTTCGCCCAGGCGCTGCTCTCGATCGTGGGTGCCGCATGATCGTCGCCGAGCTTGAGCGCGCGCTGCTGGCACGCTATCACAAGGCGGACGCCGAGGGCTGGGATCATGTAGGGCTCTCCGTGGGAGATCCCGCTGCCGAGATCACCGGCGTTGCCTGCGCACTCGATGCGACCGAGGCTAATGTTCGCCGCGCACAAGAAGCCGGTGCCAACGTGCTGCTGACGCATCATCCCGTCTATATCAAGGCGCCCGAGGCGTTTTGTCCGTCGGATTCCGCACGCCCCCAGTGCAGCGCGGCCCTCTACGAGGCGGCTCGCTGCGGGGTGAGCATTATCTCGCTCCACACCAACCTGGACCGCTCGCACGAGGTGCGCACCTGCCTGAGCAACCTGCTAAACGCCGTGCCCGTGAGCTCGCTGGAGTACGTGGACGACCCCGAGGCCTGCGGCCTGGGAGCCCTTGCGACGCTCAACGATCCCTGCAGCCTGGGCGACCTTGCCGCGCGCGCCGCCACGGCGTTTGGCAGCGACCCGCGCGTATGGGGCGAGGCCGATCACCCGTGCCGCACCGTTGCCATTTTGGGTGGCTCCCTGGGCGACTTTGGAGAACTTGCCATCGCCGCGGGCTCAGATGTTGTCGTGACGGGCGAGGCGGGCTACCACGTGGCGCAAGACCTTGCCTTGCGCGGGCT
>CABQHZ010000046.1 GCA_902464175.1 uncultured Collinsella sp.
CGTTCAACGAGGAAGATAATAACCTATGATTCGAGAACTGTGCAAGCACTTTTTTCAAAAAAGTTTACGAATTTGTAAATGCGCAGGTAGACTGACCTGTTCGGGCCGAAATGAGGTTGCTTTCCAACGCGTCCTCGGGCATGCGACATTATTTTGATCCGCGCTTCGCGCTACAAAATAATGCCGCCCCCTGCGGAATGCGTTGGAAAGCAACCTCATTCCGGCCCTAGAAGTATGCACTCCGGGCACAGTTCTCAAATATGTTCTGGGGCTAATACATAATTTAGTGGCTCGGCTTTGCCGAGCCCTTATATGGGGAGGCCGGAGCTAAAGCTCCGGCCTCGCTCAATTTCCTATTAGATTAAGTGAGCGATCGAGGAATCGCACTCCCCTCTGCAGCGTTAACGCAGGGCCCGCCCTGGTGTTACTTTTCAGAATATTCCGCAGGACGCAAGAAACCCCCGCCGCACGAAGTGCGCAGCGGGGGTCTCTTGCATGTCCGAGGACGTTCTGAAAGCTAACTCCAGGGCGGGCCCGAACAAGAACAACCGGCTACAGGTCGATGTGCGATTCCTTGATCGGGAACGGCTCCGCGAAGTGGCACGCGCAGCAGTGGCCCGGGGCAACTTCCTTAAACTCTGGAAGCTTCTCGGAGCAGATGCCCTGCGCGATCGGGCAGCGCGTGTGGAAACGGCAGCCGGTCGGCGGATCCAGCGGCGATGGCGGATCGCCAGCGAGGATGATGCGTTTGCGGGTCTTCTGGATATCCGGATCGGGCACCGGCACAGCAGATAGCAGCGACTGCGTGTACGGATGGTGAGGCTCGCTATAGAGCGTCTTCCAGTCCGAAACCTCGACCATCTTACCCAGATACATAACGGCAACACGGTCGGAGATATGCTGCACGACAGAGAGGTCGTGAGCAATGAAGAGATAGGCCGTACCGAACTTGTCCTGAAGTTCCTTGAGCAGGTTCAGAACCTGGGCCTGAATGGAAACATCCAGAGCGGAAACGGGCTCGTCGCAGATGATCAGCTTGGGCTTCAGAGCGAACGCGCGGGCGATGCCGACACGCTGACGCTGACCGCCCGAGAACTCGTGCGGATAGCGGTTGATGTGCTCGGGGTTCAGGCCGACGACGTCCAGCAGCTCACGGACGCGCTCAATGCGCTCCTCCTTGGTACCCACGCCATGAATGGTCATGGGCTCGGAGACGATCTCGCCGATGGTCATACGAGGATTCAGCGAAGCATAGGGATCCTGGAAAATGAACTGCATCTCGCGACGCATGTCCTTGATCTCATGCTTGTTCATCTCGGAAACGTCTTTACCCTGGAAGAACACCTTGCCAGCCGTCGGCTTGGTGAGGCGCATGATGGTGCGGCCCGTCGTGGACTTACCGCAACCGGACTCGCCAACCAGACCGAAGGTCTCGCCCGGATAGATCTCAAACGAAATGTCGTTTACAGCAGAGACGACACGCTTGGAGAAGCGCTTGGCGAACATGCCGGACTCAGCGGGAAACTCCTTAGAGAGGTGCTCGACCTTCAGCAGCGGAGTACGCTCGTTGGTATCTGCCATTACGCCTCGCCTCCCTTCTTGGAATCCTTGCGCGTACGGGACGTCTCAGGAGCGTTCTTGAGGAACTCGGGGTCACCGGAGTAGTGGCACGCAGAGTAGTGACCAGACTCGGTAACGACACGCTCGGGGCGCTGCTTGCGGCACTTGTCCGTGGCATACGGGCAGCGGGGCGAGAACACGCAGCCCTCGGGCAGGTTCATGAGCGAAGGCGGGTTGCCGTGAATCGGCGTCAGCGGCTTCTTCTCATCGATAGCCTGCTCCGGGATGGAGCGGATAAGGCCCCAGGTATAGGGATGACGGCTCTCGTAGAAGATCTCTTCGGCCGTGCCGAACTCAACGGGGCGACCGGCGTACATAACCATGATCTTATCGGCCATATCGGCGACGACGCCAAGGTCATGGGTAATCATGATGATGGCGTTGCCGTTCTTCTCCTGCATCTCCTGCATGAGCTCGATAATCTGAGCCTGGATGGTAACGTCCAGAGCCGTCGTGGGCTCGTCGGCAATCAGGATATCGGGATCGCAGGCAAGAGCCATAGCGATCATGACGCGCTGACGCATGCCGCCAGAGAACTGGTGCGGATACTCATTGACGCGCTTCTCGGGCTCGGGAATGCCAACGAGGTCCAAAAGCTCGGTGGCGCGCTTGAGCGCCTCCTGCTTGGAGTAACCACGGTGCAGACGAAGGCCCTCGCCCACCTGCTTGCCGATCTTATAGACCGGGTTCAAGGAGGTCATAGGATCCTGGAAGATCATCGCGATATCGTTACCGCGAATGTGCTGCATCTCTTCCTCGGTCATCTCGAGGATAGAACGACCGCGGTAGCGAACGTCGCCGCCCTCAATCTTTCCCGGAGGCATCGAGATGAGGCCCATGATGGTCATGGCGGTCACGGACTTACCGGAGCCGGACTCACCGACGACACCCAGGGTCTCGCCGCGATCGAGCGTGTAAGACACACCGTCGACAGCGCGAACGACGCCATCCTCGGTATGGAAATACATCTTAAGGTCATCGACCTCGAGCAGATGCTGGCCCTCGGGAACCGGCTGGTCCTTCAGGTCCACATAGTTCTTGTTCTTCTTCATCCTTATGCGTCCTTCATCTTGACGTCGAGGGCGTCGCGCAGACCGTCACCCAGCAGGGTGAAGGCGAGCACCGTCGAGAGAATTGCCAGACCGGGCATGATCATCATCCAGGGAGCAGTCAGCAGATACTGCTGACCGTCCTGAATCATGGAGCCCCACGAAGGCGTCGGCGGGATAACGCCCATGCCGAGGAAGGACAGAGCGGACTCGGTCAAAATAGCGCCACCAATATTCATGGTCGCGTAGACCACGATGGAAGCAACGGAGTTCGGGAAGATATGACGCATAACGATACGCGCATCGGATGCACCCATAGCGCGAGCGGCGTCAACATAGTCGTTCTCTTTGACCGTCAGGATCGCGGATCGGAAGACGCGCGCAATCGAAGGCCAGCCGAGAATACCGATGGCGATAAAGACGTTCTGAAGACCACGGCCGATAACGGCGATCATGGCGACAACGAACAGCACGTACGGGAACGCCAGGAAGATATCCGCGAAGCGCATGATGATCGTATCCCAGATGCCGCCATAGAAACCGGCCAGGGCGCCCATGATCAGACCGATCACCGTGGAGATGGCGGTGGCCATAATACCGACGGAAAGCGAAACGCGCGCGCCGTAGATAACTCGGACGAGAATGTCGCGGCCCAGGGAGTCGGTACCAAACGGGTGCTCGGCACACGGAGCCAGCAGCGAAGTCTCGGCCATGGTGGTCGAGTCGGATGCCGTCGGAGAACCGAGCCAGGGCTTAGCCCACAGATCGGCGGTCAGGGCAACCAAAACGACGATGATAATCCAGCAGATACCGATAACGGCGAGCTTATTCTTACGAAGACGCTTAAAAGCGTCGCCCCACAGCGTGCGGGACTTGGCGGGAGCAGATGCGGCCTTGGTGGCGGTAGCCTGCTCCTGAGACTGAGAATCAGTTTCCTGCATGAGACGTACCTCCCTTAGGCCTTATCCGACGGACCGCCAAGGCGGATACGCGGGTCGAGGAATGCATAGCTAATGTCGACGAGCAGGTTGATCACCATGACGACGACGACGATGAGCGTAACGCCGCCCATAACGATGGGCCAGTCGCGCATGCTAATGGCACGATAGACCTCAGAGCCGATACCGGGCCAGTTAAAGACCGTCTCGGTCAGGATGGCGCCCGAAAGCATGCCGCCGAAGTCGACACCAATATAGGTAACAACGGGGATGAGTGCATTCTTAAGCGCATGCTTGACGATGATCGCACGATTGGAGAGACCCTTGGCCTTTGCCGTGCGGATGTAATCCTGATTCATGACGTCGAGTAGCTGCGAGCGCATGATGCGGGCAGCATAGGCGGTCGAAACCGAAGCCAGCGTAATGGTCGGAAGCACATAGTGCATCCAATCCTGATACTGAGAGCTGGAGCCGCCGGCACCCGAGATCGGCATGGAGAATGCGCCGCCGGTGGCATCCTTGAGGATGACACCAAAGAATAGCTGCAGCAACATACCGAGCCAGAAGGCAGGAACAGCAACGAGGATCGACGTGGTCAGCGTTACCAAAATATCCCAGAAGGAATAGCGCTTTACCGCCGAAATGATACCCGCACCGATACCCATGATTGCCTCGAGCACAATGGCGCACGCGGCGAGTTTAACCGTATACGGATACTTCTGAGCAAAGATTTCCGCAACCGGCAGCTTGCGCTGATACGAATTGCCCAGATCGCCATGAAGCAGACCATTCATGTAATTCAAGTATTGGTCCACAAGCGACGTTGGAACGGGATCGCCGTTCTCGTCAAGGATCGCGTTGCCGTCCTCGTCCGCCTGGACCAGGTGATAGCGCACGCGAAGTTGAAGCTCCACCTCGGGGGACAGAGCCTTGTCTCCACCGATCAGCTTGATCGGGTCTCCCGGCACGATGTTCTGGAGGGCGAACAGAATCAACGTAACGCCCAAAAATACCGGGATGAACTGAAGCACACGTTTAACGATGTACTTACCCATACCACTCCCCTATCTAGGGATTAACCTAAATGGGATGCCGATCGCCAGACCGGCATCCCAAAATTACCATCAGCCAGTTTACCCCAGGTTAGGGAGAACTGTATGTTTCCCATGAGGTCTACGTAAATACTTGACCCTCACGGAAGCTGCAAACTCTTAGGCGAGCTCAGCGGTACCCAGATCGGCGTGCTTCTGCGGATCGACATAGAGGTACTTGACGCGGTCGGAGCCGGCGATGGTGTGCGTGTAGAACATCACCGGGATGACCGGGCAGTCGGCAGCGACCATAGCGTCGGCCTCCTGCATCTTGGCAATGCGCTCGTCGTCGTCAACCGTGGCACGGGCCTCATCGACCTTGGCGTCGAACTCGGGGTTGTTGTAACCAGAGCGGTTGTCGCCACCGAGGGAGTCAGAGTGGAACAGCGGATACAGGAAGTTGTCCATGATCGGGTAGTCGGCAATCCAGCCCAGACGGCCGAACTGATAGTTGAAGTTCTGATACTGCTCGAGCAGGGCAGACCACTCGGGAGTATCGGAGACGGCGGTGACGCCCACCTTGGCGAGGTCGCCGATGATGGACTCCATGATCTCCTTGTGGCCGCCGTCCTGGTTGTAGGACAGGGTCACATTGATGCCACGATCGCCGTTAGCGCCAGCGGGAGCAACCTTGTCGAGGTACTCGTTGGCCTTATCAACGTTGTACTCGCAGAACTCCCATGCGCCCTCCTTGTAGCCGGCGATTCCCGGAGGAACGATGCCGTCGGCGGGGGTACGGGTGCCCTTGAAGATAGTCTTGCAGATGGCCTCACGGTTGATGGCCAGGGAGATGCCCTTACGCAGGTCGGCGTTGTTGAACGGCTCGGCCGTGGTATTGCAGGTCAGATAGTAGGTGGAAGGCTCGGCGCCGAGCAGCATGTGCTCGCCGTCACCCATGGTGTAGCCGTCCTTAGACTCGCCACGGTCCTTCTTGGCGGCATCAATCTGAGCAACGGGAACGTCGCAGATGTCGAGGTTGCCGGCCTGGAACTCCTTGTAAGCGGTCTCAACGTCCTTAATGACCTGGAAGTGGATGGCGTCGATCTTGGCCTTGTCGCCATAGTAATCGTCGAACTTCTTGAGGTTGATCTCCTGACCATCCTCCCACTTGCCGTCCATCATGAACGGGCCGTTACCGACCGGGGCAAGGTAGAAACTCTTGACATCGGTCTCGGCGCACTCGGGAACCGGGGACAGAGCCGGGTGAGAGGCGACGAAGGGGAAGTCGGCGTAGGCAGAAGTCAGCTTGACGACGAGGGTCTCGTCATCCGGGCAGGTGACACCGGTCAGCTCGGTAGCTTTGCCGGCAACCAGATCGTCATAGCCCTCGACCATGGAAAGGTGATAGGAGACCTCGGAAGGACCATACTCGGTAGCGATGGCCGACTTGGTGTTGACCAGGCGCTCCCAACCGAGCTTGAAGGACTTGGAGGTAACGTCGTCACCGTTGTGGAACTTGGCCTTCTTGATCTTGAAGGTGAACTCGGTGGCGTCGTCGTTAGCCTCGAAGGACTCGCAAGCCAGCGGAACGATCTCGCCCTTCTCGTTATCGTACTCCGTCAGAGCGTCGAAGAGCTGGTACTCGACCTGAGTGCCCTGATCCTCCTGGACGTTGTAGGGGTCGATGCAGACCGGGTTGTTGATGTAGAAGTTCAGCGTCGAACCGGACTCAGAACCGGAAGCGTCGCCGCCCTTCTTGCCGCATGCGGCAAGAAAAGCCATGGAGCTCGCAGCGAGGGTGCCGCCAACAAAGGCGCGACGACCCATAACGGGCTGGTGGAACATAGAATCAGCCATGCCATCCTCCTTATGAGATAGGACAAAGTGAATTCGGCCGGGCAACGTCGAGACAGCCCAATCGAACCATTCAAACGCGGTCCGCTGTTATGGCTGGTTATGCAATGCGGGCCAACGTTTTGCAATACAGTAGCGCATTTTATACACAATTTGGCGCTGATTCCGGTTAACGGTCGAGAATTTCTTTAGTTGGGCGAAGTATGTGGGGATATTTTGGCTCTGTTACAAGTCTGTAAACAAAAAGGGCCCCGCACATGCGGGACCCTTTACAAACGTATATACGCCGATGCTTAGTAGCCGACGATGCCCTGCGGGAAGAAGAACATGCACAGAACGACACACACGGCAAAAACGACGGCCATAATTACCGTCAGGCGATCGAGGTTCTGCTCCATGACGCCCGTGGCAGAGCTGGAGTTATACAGCGAGCTAGCGATCATATCCGAAACGCCGGTGCCCTTACCGGAATGCATCAGGACGAGAATCGTCAGCGCCACGGCAGAGACAGCCCAAACGACAAACAGAAGAATCTGGAACGGACCCATAGATAAGCTCCTTAATAGAACAATTCAAACTCCAGTACTGTACCACAACCCCCAACACTCCCCCACCTGCCATTTAGGGACGGGGTAGAAATGGCAGAAATACCAAAAAAGGGGGTCGTCCGGTTGTGGACAACCCCCCTACTAGAAAACGATATTTGTTTTCCTATTAGGCCTCGGTGGCGAGCACGCGACCCGTCATCTCGGCGGAAGGCTCAATACCAGCCATGGTGAGCATGGTCGGAGCGATATCGGAAAGACGGCCGTCCTCGATACCGGTGAGCTTGGCCTTATCATCAACGATGATGAACGGCACGCGGTTGGTGGTGTGAGCCGTAAACGGATGCTTGGAACCGTCGGAAGCAACGTCAAACATGTGATCGGCGTTGCCATGGTCGGCGGTAATCAGCGCAAAGCCGCCCTTGGCGAGAATCGCCGGGACAACCTTGGACAGAGCATCGTCAACAGCCTCGACGGCCTTAACGGCGGCGTCGAAGACACCGGTGTGACCAACCATGTCGCAATTTGCGAAGTTCACGATGTAGAAATCAGCGCGATCCTCGTTGATAGCAGCGACAAGCTTCTCGGTAACCTCGGGAGCGCTCATCTCGGGCTGCAGATCGTAGGTAGCGACCTTGGGGGAAGCGACGAGCACGCGCTCCTCTCCCTCCTTGGGCTCCTCGATGCCGCCGTTGAGGAAGAACGTCACGTGAGCGTACTTCTCGGTCTCGGCGGTGTGCAGCTGCTTCAGGCCATTGGCGGCGATAACGTCGGCCAGGACGTTCTCGGGGAACGTCTTGGGGAAGGCGACCTCGACGTCAAACGTCGGATCGTACTCGGTCATCGTCACAAAGTGCGAGAGCTTAATCTGCTCGCGCTCAAAGCCATCGAACTCCTTGTCCGTGAACACGCGGGTCATCTGACGAGCGCGGTCGGGACGGAAGTTGAAGAAGATGGCCGCGTCGCCCTCGTGGATGCCCTCGTTGTGGGCCGCGAAAGGCTCGACGAACTCGTCGCCGCGCGGATCCTTCTCGTAGTAGGCCTTGATACCGGCAACGGGGTCGGTATCGGCATCGGACGCGTTGACCATGACGTCGTAGGCGCGCTGGATGCGCTCCCAACGGTTGTCGCGGTCCATGGCCCAATAGCGGCCCGAAACGGTGGCAACGCGAGCGTCGCAACCGGTCTCCTCGGAGATCTTAGCCAGGAAGGCGCAGAACTCGCTCATGTAGCCGGCACCGGACTGCGGGTCGACGTCGCGGCCATCCATGAAGGCGTGGACGCGAACGGTCTTGACGCCATGCTGGGCAGCCATCTTGACCAGAGCCTCGACGTGGTTCATGTGAGAATGAACACCGCCAGGGCTCATAAGGCCCATGAGGTGCAGGGTCTTGCCTTCGGCCTTGACGTCGTCCATAGCCTTGACGAAGACCTCGTTCTTGGCGATGGAGCCGTCCTTGATGGCGTTGTTGATGCGCGAAAGCTCCTGGAACACGATGCGGCCGGCACCGATGTTGAGGTGACCCACCTCGGAGTTGCCCATCTGGCCGTCGGGAAGGCCCACGTCCTCGCCCGAAGCACCGAGCGTGGTGTGAGGATACTTCTCGTACAGGCTATCAAGGAAGGGCGTCTTGGCAGCGGCGACGGCGTTCTCGCCATCGGCCGGAGCAAGGCCGCAGCCATCCATGATGATCAGGAGTGCAGGAAGATGACGCTGTGCCATATGTCCTACTCGCCTGCCTTGACGACCATAGAGGCGAAGTCGGCAGCCTTGAGCGAAGCGCCGCCCACGAGGGCGCCGTCAACGTCGGGCTTGGCGACGAGCTCGGCAATGTTGCCGGGCTTAGCGGAACCACCGTACAGGACGCGGATACCGTCGGCGAGCTCCTCGCCAAACATCTCTTTGAGGGTCTCACGGATAGCGCCGCAGACCTCCTGGGCGTCCTCAGCGGTAGCGGTCTTTCCGGTGCCGATGGCCCAGATGGGCTCGTAGGCGACGACGACCTGCTTGGGGCAGGTGATCTCAAGACCAGCAAGGCCAGCCTTGACCTGGTTCACGACGTGCTCGACATAGGTGCCAGCCTCGCGGACCTCGAGGGACTCGCCGCAGCAGAAGACGGGAACAAGACCGGCGGCAACGAGGGCCTTGGCCTTCTTGTTCTGGTCCTCGTCGGTCTCGTGGAAGTAGTCGCGACGCTCGGAGTGGCCGATGATGCAGTAGGTGCAGCCAGCGGACTTGAGCATGTCGCAAGAGGACTCACCGGTGAAGGCACCCTTGGCCTCCCAGTACACGTTCTGTGCACCGAGGGCGATGGGGGCAGCCTGAATGCGGTCATGAACCGTGGTGATGTCAATGGTCGGAGGGCAGACGAGCACCTCGACGCCAGCCGGAACCTCGGGCAGAGCCTGAGCCAGCTCGTCGGCGAGCTTGGCGGCCTCAGCGACGTCGTTGTTCATCTTCCAGTTACCAGCGATAAGAAGGGTGCGATTAGGCATCGAGAAGCGCCTCCACTCCGGGCAGGGTCTTACCCTCGACGAGCTCCATGGAAGCGCCACCACCGGTGGAGATCCAGCTCATCTTGTCGGCCAGGTTGAACTTGTTGACAGCCGCGACAGAGTCGCCACCGCCGATGATCGAGGTGCAGTCGGCCTCGGCGACGGCCTCGGCGATAGCCTGGGTGCCGTGAGCGAAGTTGTCGAACTCGAAGACACCCATGGGGCCGTTCCAGAACACGGTCTTGGCACCCTTGACGGCCTCGGCGTAAAGCTCCTCGGTCTTGGGGCCGATGTCCATGCCCTCACGATCGTCGGGGATAGCGTCGGAAGCGACAACCTCGGGGACAGCGTCCTCGCCAAAGTGATCGGCAACGCGGTTGTCGATGGGGAGCAGGATCTTGACGCCCTTCTCCTCGGCCTTCTTGAGCATCTCGCCAGCGCGCTCGACCCAGTCCTCTTCCTTGAGGGACTGACCGACGGTCAGGCCCTGAGCCAGGAAGAAGGTGTAGGCCATGCCGCCACCGATGATCAGGGTATCAGCGGAGTCGATGAGGTGATCGAGAACGCCGATCTTGGAGGAAACCTTGGAACCGCCGACGATAGCGACGAAGGGGCGCTCGGGCTCGGCGAAGATGCCGGTCAGCGTGTCGACCTCCTTCTCGAGCAGGAAGCCGGCGACGGCAGGCAGGTAAGCGGCGGGACCCACGACGGAACCCTGGGCGCGGTGAGCGGTACCGAAAGCATCGAGAACGAAGACGTCACCATAGGAAGCGAGCTTCTTGGCGATCTCGGGATCGTTCTTCTTCTCACGCTTGTCAAAACGGACGTTCTCGAGAACGAGGACCTTGCCCGGCTCGACGGCGGCAACAGCCTCAGCAGCCTTCTCGCCGTAGGTGTCGGCGACAAAGGCAACATCGAGACCAGAGAGCTCAGCGAGCTTCTTGGCGACAGGCTCAAGGGAGAGCTCGGGCTGGAAGCCGGTGCCATCGGGACGGCCGAGGTGGCTCATGAGGATGACGCGAGCGTTGTGCTCAACGAGGTAGTTGATGGTGGGCAGGGCAGCCTTGATGCGGGTGGTGTCGCCAACGACGCCATCCTTGATAGGCACGTTGAAGTCAACGCGGACGAGAACGCGCTTGCCGTCGACATCGATGTCGCGGACGGTCTTCTTGGTAAAGGCCATGTTTGCTTCTACCTTTCGTACGTGTCTGCCTCCCATTACGGCAGACGATTTCCTATAAAAAGGGCGCGACCCTAGGGTGTAAGCCCTATGAGGCCGCGCCCTTCTTTAGACGCTCAACGAGCTATTCGCTAAAAGCTAAATTAAGCAACGAACTTCTCGAAGTACTTGATGGTGCGGACCATCTGAGAGGTGTAGGAGTTCTCGTTGTCGTACCAAGAGGTGACCTGAACGAGGGTCTGGCCGTTGCCGAGGTCAGAGCACATGGTCTGAGTGGCGTCGAAGATGGAGCCGTGGGTCTCGCCGATGATGTCGGTGGAGACGATGTCGTCCTCGTTGTAACCGAAGGTCTCGGAGATGGTGGAAGCGTAGGCCTTCATAGCGGCGTTGACCTCGTCGACGGTGACCTTCTTGTCAACAACAGCGTAGAGGTTGGTGATGGAGCCGGTCGGCGTCGGGACGCGCTGGGCGGCACCGATGAGCTTACCGTTGAGCTCGGGGAGAACCAGGCCGATAGCCTTGGCAGCACCGGTGGTGTTGGGGACGATGTTGACGGCGCAGGCGCGGCTACGACGCTTGTTGCCCTTGCGCTGCGGGCCGTCGAGCGGCATCTGGTCGCCGGTCCAGGCGTGAATGGTGGTCATGATGCCGGACACGATGGGAGCGAAGTCGTTCAGACCCTTGGCCATCGGGGCGAGGCAGTTGGTGGTGCAGGAAGCAGCGGAGATGATGTTGTCCTCAGCGGTCAGCGTCTCGTGGTTGACGTTGTACACGATGGTGGGCAGATCGCTGCCGGCCGGAGCGGAGATGACGACCTTCTTGGCGCCAGCGTTGATGTGGGCCTGAGCCTTAGCCTTGCTGGTGTAGAAGCCGGTGCACTCGAGAACGACGTCGACGTCGAGGTCGCCCCAAGGCAGGTTGTTGGCGTCGGCCTCCTTGTAGATCTTGATCTCCTTGCCGTCAACGGTGATGGAATCCTCGCCAGCAACGACCTCGTGATCGCGAGCGTAGTTGCCCTGCGTGGAGTCGTACTTCAGCAGGTAAGCGAGCATGTCGGGAGAGGTGAGGTCGTTGATAGCGACGATCTCGGAGCCCTCATGACCGAACATCTGACGGAAAGCCAGACGACCGATGCGACCGAAGCCGTTAATAGCAACCTTTACTGCCATTGTGTCTCCTTTCGTAAGGCCCCCGCAAGCTACAGCGCCCGCCGTTGAGGCCCACAAACTAACCACTCGCCTAATATACCTTTTTTTTGACTTGAATTTCACGAGAATAGTCGAAATTGAAAATCAAATTTACGTTAAAACGTTTTAAAGAATAAAATAGCAGCTAAATCCGTATATAAGTCGATACTTCAAACTACCTGTTTGCTTCAATGAGCTTTTCAAGTCTCAAAACTCGATGGTAGAGGGCCGACTTCGACAAGGGAGGGTCAGCCATCTCCCCTAAATCACGCAGCGACAGATCGGGATAGCGCTCGCGCAGGTCGCAAAAGACCGCCAAGGCATCCGGAAGCGCATCGCGAAGGCCGCGCTGCTCGAGCTCATCGATAAGCGCAAGCTGATGTTGGGCAGCACCGGCGCTTCTGGTCTGGTTGGCGAGCTCGGCGTTCACGCGACGGTTCACATCGTTCTTAACCAACTTGACCGCGCGCGCCTCCTCAATCTCGGCAACGCTGCGCTTGGCACCAATCAGCTTTAATAAATGCTCGATTTCCTCAGCGCTCTTAATGTACACGGCATATGACCCCCGTCGTGCATTAACACGAGCATGGACCCCAATCTGCCCCAACAGGTCGCAAAGCCCCTTGGCATATTGCTCGCCCTGCACCGCGATCTCCAAATGAAAATCGCCGCGTGGATCGGCCACGAAGCCGCCCGCGATGAGCGCGCCGCGGATGTAGGCAAGCCTGCAGCAGGGACGGGCAACGATGTGTCGGGGAACACCAGCGACGAGCCCTCCCCTGCGGTCTAGAATGCCCAGCAGCACCAGAGCCTTGTCCAGGTCGGGTTGATCGGGCAGGGTAATGAGATAGTTACGGACCTTATGCAAGACCGATTTACGAACGGTGAATTCCGTTTTGAGCTTAAGGATGCGATGCGTCAG
>CABQHZ010000047.1 GCA_902464175.1 uncultured Collinsella sp.
CCGACCCGAGCGCCGGCAAGGTATTCATCAGCGTGTGCGACCGCGACAAGCGCCACATCCTTTCGGTCGCGCGTATCCTGCGTTACCTGGGCTTTGACATCTGCTCCACCGAGGGTACGGCGCGCGTGCTGCGTGGAGGCAACGTGACGTGCGAGATCGTGGAGAAGATTAGCGGCCCGCACGACGGCGAGCGCCCCAACATCGGCGACCTCATCGCCGATGGCAAGATCGCGGTGATCATCAACACGCCGTACGGTCCGGGCTCGCGCGGCGACGGCTATCTGCTGCGCACCGAGGCGGTGCGACGCGGTGTGACCTGCGTGACCGCGATGTCTGCCGCCAACACGTATGTGAGTGCCATCGAGGCGGTGCGCGAGGACCAGCAGGGTCACGGCAGCGCCAACGACATGGGCATGGACGTCATCGCCCTGCAGGACCTGCCGCAGCACACGGTGTAATGTGACCTGGTCGGCCGGGGCGGCAGCCGGACACTTTCTCTCGGAAACTGGGCTTCGCGAAGTTTTCCGAGAGAAAGGACCGCCTCCCGCCCCGGCCTGCGGTGACTTGGCTGCACCGTGTGCTGCCGAAGGGACTTTGCGCGATGACTAGGGCTGAATAAAAAGTGAGCGTGGGATCCACCGTTCGTTCGAACGGCGGATCCCACGCTTTTATTGCAGCCAACGTACGTCATAGCAATCCCCGGTAGGTCGCAGGGCGCTTCGCGGGCGGGCCAGGCTTTATCTGAACGACTTTGCGAAGCAACCGGAGTGAAGATAAAGCCTGGCCCGCCCGCGAAGCGCCACAAAGACCGCAGGGACGGGAGCAGCTATACTACTCTCAGTAGTTAAGGGTCGCGGATTCGCCGCGTCGCCGCTCTCAACAGGAGGTCTATGTTTATGGCAGATCAAAAGCCGGTTGTCGGGATCATCATGGGTTCCAAGTCCGATCTGGGCGTTATGGAAGGCTGCACCGCCGAGCTCGAGGCACTGGGTGTGCCCTATGAGCTCGTCATTGCGAGCGCGCACCGCACGCCGGCGAAGGTCCACGAGTGGGCTTCGACTGCCGCCGATCGCGGTATCAAAGTGATTATCGCCGCCGCCGGCAAGGCCGCCCACTTGGGTGGTGTCGTGGCTGCCTTTACGCCGCTGCCGGTTATCGGCGTGCCTATGAAGACGAGTGACCTGGGCGGTATGGATTCGCTGCTGTCGATGGTGCAGATGCCTTCGGGCGTGCCCGTGGCCTGCGTTGCCATCAACGGTGCCAAGAACGCCGCCATCTATGCCACACAGATTCTGGGTGCTTGCGACCCCGAGTACCGCAAGGTTATCGAGAAGATGAAGCAGGAGATGGCTGACGCCTAAGCGTTCCGCCGTTTCACCGCAGTATAAGGAGAGCCATGTCCGATTATCAGGGAAAACGATTCAAGGCTTCTCAGATTCCCGATCCGTCGAAGCCGGGTGCTGCCCGTGCGGCACAGCAGGGTCGGACATCCTCTCCTCAGCAGCCGCGCGCGCCGCGCCCCGTGACACCGGCGACGCATCGTCGACAGGACGCGCCGGCCGCATATCGTCCTTCGTCTTATAGCTCCGCTAAGAAGCCGCCCCGGTCTTCATCGCATGCCGCGCCGTCGGATTGCACCGAGCCGCCGCGCAAAAAGCGCCGCTCCATTATTCCCATTCTGCTCATCATCATCGGTATCGGTCTGATTGTCGCCGCCGCCGCTATTTTTATTAATGCCCAGATTGGCTATAAGCAGGCGAGCGATTCGTATCAGAAAATCGAGAAGCAATATGTAAGCGATAAGGACGCCAGCGGCGTGCCGATTATCGACTTTGATGCGCTTGCTCAGACGAACCCCGAGATTGTGGGTTGGATTTACGTGCCGGGAACCAACATCAACTATCCCGTGGTGCAGACCAACAACAACTCCAAATACCTCAACACGCTGTTCGACGGAACGGCTAACGCGTCCGGTGCCATTTTCCTGGATAGCGATGACACCGCGCCGGGAATGGTCGACCAGCAGACCACGATCTACGGCCACCATATGAACGATGGGTCGATGTTCAACGTGATTTCGGACACCACTGATCAGGCGACGTTCGATAGCATCGAGTTTGTGTATTACATCACACGGGATGCTACGTATAAGCTGCGACCACTGGCGACCAAAGTTGTCGAGGACACGTATGCCAAGGCGCGCACGCCCAATTTTGAGGGCGATGACGGGCTCAAGAACTACCTGTCCGAGATGCTCGACGGTGCCTCTGCCGTGGCGAGTGATGCCACCGATCGTGCCGCTTCGGCAACCAAGGTTGTAACGCTCGTGACCTGCCGTTCACTGTCGCTGAGCAACACGCGCGCCGTCATGGTGCTCACGCCCGTTGATGAATAAATTGCCCGAGAGTAGCTAATTTGGGACGGTAAGGGAGAAACGATGCTTGAGAGTGGCAAATTGATGCCTTCGATTGATGCTTGGCTGCGCGAGGCCAAGGCCGATGCTTCGGCGGCAGGCTGCGGGATGTATCTGACGCATAACGGTGTGGTGCGTGCGACGCCCAAGGCCGAGGTGCGCGGAGTCGAGACCGATGGCGTGGCACCAGGCCACAGGGTGGGCGGCATGGTCTTTGACTACGACGCCGAAAAGGTACGGTCTGCTATCGGGGCCACGCGCGCGATGCCGGGTATCGGCTATGTGCGCGTGTGGCTGGCAAGCGGCGAGCTTGCCGTAGGTGACGACATCATGCTCGTGCTTATCGGCGGGGACATTCGCCCGCACGTGGTCGATGCACTGCAGGCGCTCGTTGGCACCATCAAGAACGAATGCGTGAGTGAGGTCGAGCGCGAGGCATAGAGGATTGCGTCGATAGAAGGATCGTTTATAAAAATGCCCACCGGTACGTGTGATACCGGCGGGCATTTTGCGTTTTGGGCGCGGTGAGCGCTACACGCGCGTCGCATCCTTGGGGCTCATGGTCATGCTCTGGAAGCGGTTCTCCATGTAGTCGTTATCGAAATACTTGCCGTAGAACTGCGCGACGGGAATATCCGGCTCTGTGCCGTTGACGCGCTGGTACCAGTAGTCGAGCGACTGCAGCGTCATGACGCCGTCGACCAGCATAATGACGGTAAAGATGACGGTAGCCGAGTAGCGACTCTTCCACGGAATCATGTTGATGAGCTTGAGCAGCCTCGGCAGCAGCAGCTTGATCCAGATAAGGCCACCCAGGCCCCACAGGCAGGCAAAGCCCGTGCAGGTGCGTCCGCCCGTAAGGACGGCGAGTGGGTCGGGCATGCCAAACAGCTTCATGTGCGAGTAGCTCCACGAGACCACGCCAAATGAGGTCTGCATAAACCAGCCCACGAACACCTCAAAGCTCGCGCCGAGCACAGCGCTTACCAGGAAAATGATGATGGGGTTCTTTTTATAGAAGCGGTTGAGCACCATGGTCATGAGTACGGCGCCAAAGCCATAGATGGGGCTGAAGGGACCAAACAGCATGCCGGCGCGGTTCTGGTAGACGCCCGGATCATCGACTGTCATATGCCAGATGTCCTCGGCGATCAGGCCGAGCACGCAGCAGACGAAGAATACCCAGAACAGGTTGAAGTAGTTGAGCTTGATGTAGCCCTCGCCGGTTTCATCGCGGCCGAGCATGCCCTCCGCCGCGGCGTCGCGGTCGAGCATCTCCTGCAGGCGGCGCTGCAGTTCGCGCTCCTGGCGCAGCGTGGGGTCGACGGTTGCCGAAAGCGCGATGAGGATGCCGAGCTGAATGGCAGGGCGCAGCAAGAAGGGCCCGATGCCCTGGAGCATCACATCGACCAAAAGCTCGACGACGGTGAATGCAATAAGGATGTAGGACAGGCGGGCGGCGTTGCGGCGCTGGTTCTTGATAAGGTCCAGGCCAAAGATGATTAGGATGACGGCACTTGCCGCAGAGAGCATGATGCCGGCGACGATGAGTCCAACCGAGACCAGCATATTGTCGCCGAGCTTTTCGGCGGCGTTGCCGTTGATGAGCGCGGTGATGACCTGCCACATAAAGGCGGCGACCGACGGGAGTGTGCCCACGCCGGACAGGATGCACAGGACGGCGTACACCTTAATGATGAGCGGGATCTTCTTGACCTCCGTGGCGCTGGGGACGCTGGGGTCGAGTTCGTTTCGATCCATACAGAACCTTTCTCGCTTTGTTGTAGGTTATAAGGATACGCCGCCGACCTGCCAAAAGACAGGACGAACGTCCCAATTGCAACTTTGTAATCCCCAACGGTGGACGCGGCGGCCATCTGGGGCGCGGGCGTTTGCACTGGACGGACCGATAAAAAGTTTGGCCGCAAAACGGATTATTAGCTCGGTGGGCTTTTAAAAAGCGCTGCTCATGCGCTGGGGAGCGCGTCGCGCCGTGCGTATAATAAGGCGGGTAACGCCAAAATACGAGGCTCTGAGGGGATGCCATGTCTCAAGAAACCATCCGCGCGGCCGAGCGTGCCGCGGGACAGGTGAACGCCATGTCGACGTATGATCCGGACTCCGACCAGCTGCATGAGGAATGCGGCGTTTTTGGTGTCTGGGCGCCCGATCGCGACGTGGCTCGACTGACGTACTTTGGCCTGCGTGCACTGCAGCACCGTGGCCAAGAATCGGCGGGAATCGCCGTGGGTGACGGCGGTACGGTTATGGTCCGCAAGGATCTGGGCCTGCTCGACCGCGTGTTCTCTAATGCCGACCTGTCGACGCTCTCCGGTCAGCTGGCCGTGGGTCATGTGCGCTACGGCACCGCCGGCGCCAAGAGCTGGGAAGCCTCTCAGCCGCACCTCTCTACCATCAATAGCGTCATTATCGCGCTCGCGCACAACGGCACCCTCGTCAACACCGACGAGCTGCGCCGTCAGCTGATCGAGCTGGGCGTGCCGTTCCTCTCCAACTCGGATTCCGAGGTCGCGACCAAACTCATCGGCTACTTTACCCAGCGTACGGGCCATCTGCGCGAGGGCATTCGCAAGACCATGGAGCTCGTGCGCGGCGGCTATGCCATGACGCTCATCAACGAGCAGGCGCTCTACGCTTTCCGCGATCCGCACGGCATTCGCCCGCTCGTGTTGGGCAAACTGGTGGACGAGGGCCTGGACCAGGCCGATGCCGCATCCGTTTCGCAGCTGCCGTCGCAGGACGGCGCCGCGACGGTCGACGTTGCCACCCATGTCACCCGCGCCGGCGGCTGGGTCGTCGCCTCCGAGACTTGTGCGCTCGACATTGTGGGTGCCGAGTACGTCCGCGACGTCCGTCCCGGTGAGATTTTGCGCATCAGCGCCGAGGGCCTTGTGTCCGAGCAGGGCGTGCCTGCCGCCGAAGAGCCTGCTAACTGCATCTTTGAGCAGGTCTACTTCGCTCGCCCCGATTCCATCATGAACGGCAAGAGCGTCTACGCCTGCCGTTATGACATGGGTCGTCAGCTGGCACATGAGGAGCCCGTCGAGGCCGACCTGGTCATCGGCGTGCCCGACTCCGGCCTGCCGCCCGCGGAGGGCTATTCGCACGAGAGCGGTATTCCCTTTGGCGAGGGCCTTATCAAGAACCGCTACGTGGGCCGTACGTTTATCGAGCCTACGCAGGAGCTGCGTGCCATGGGCGTGCGTATGAAACTCAACCCGCTGCGTGACAACATCGAGGGCAAGCGCCTGGTCGTCATCGACGACTCCATTGTGCGCGGCACCACCATGGTGCAGCTCGTCAAGATGCTGCGCAACGCCGGCGCCAAGGAGATTCATATCCGCATCAACTCGCCCGAGGTCATCTGGCCGTGCTTCTACGGTATCGATACCGACGTGCAGTCGCAGCTCATCAGCGCCAACAAGACGGTCGACGAGATCTGCGAGTACATCGGCGCCGATTCGCTGGCCTTCCTTTCGGTCGAGGGCCTGCTTAAGGTCATGCCCAAGGGCGGTTACTGCGATGCGTGCTTTACCGGCCGCTACCCCGTGGCGATTCCCGAGAGCTTTGGCCGCGACAAGTTTATGGAGGGCTTTAAGCCCCGCAACCTGGACAAGCCGCTGCACTTTGACGACGACGCCGTGGTCGAGAAATACGACGACCGCAGCTGGGAAGAGGAGCACGGCGAGGCCTAAAACCTGCCATATGGGGACAGGTTTATTTTGGTGGGTTTTACCTGCTGTTTTGTTGATATGACGGCGTGTGCTGTTATGGCACACGCCGAAATGAACGCAAATATGAGCACCGTTTGGCGCCCGCGCGGCGCCACGGTAGTGGGAGAGGAAGGCTCAGATGAGCGACAGCAAGCATGTGACGTACGAGGACGCCGGCGTCGATACCGCCGAGGGCGGCCGCGCCGTCGACGCGATTAAGCAGATGGTCAAGGACACCAATCGTCCCGAAGTTATCGGCGGCATCGGCGGCTTCGGTGGCCTGTTCTCGGCTGCCGCGCTTAAGGATATGGAAGACCCGATCCTGATCAGCGGCACCGACGGCGTGGGCACCAAGCTCGTGCTCGCCCAGATCATGGACCGTCACGAGACGGTGGGCCAGGACCTGGTTGCCATGTGCGTCAATGACATTTTGGCTTCGGGCGCCGAGCCGCTGTTCTTCCTGGATTACGTTGCCATCGGTCACATTGAGGCCGAGCACATGGCAAAGATCATCAAGGGCGTGGCCGACGGCTGCAAGCTCGCGGGCTGCGCGCTCGTGGGCGGCGAGATGGCCGAGCACCCGGGCGTCATGGCTCCTGCCGATTACGACCTCGCCGGCTTTACCGTGGGCGTCGTCGATCGTCCCAAGATGCTCGACCCCGCGAACGTTCGCCCCGGCGATGTGATCCTGGGCCTGCCCTCCACCGGTGTGCACTCCAACGGCTACTCGCTCGTGCGCAAGGTCATCGGTGTCGACGGCATCAAGCCGGGCACGCCCGAGGCTGCCGCTAAGGCCGAGGAACTGAGCCGTCCGCTCGAGGAGTTCGGCGGTGCTTCGCTGGCCGACGCCCTGCTGGCTCCCACGCGCATTTATGTGAAGCCGATTCTGGAGCTGCTCCGCGGTGGCGCCAACGTTCATGCCATTGCCCACATCACCGGCGGCGGTATTACCGAGAACCTCAACCGCGCGCTCGCCGACGACGTCGACGCCGTGGTCACCCGCAACGGCGCCGAGATGGGCTGGGATGTTCCGCCCGTCATCACCTACGTGTCGCGCCAGGCCGAGCTTGCGCCCAACGAGGCGTGCAAGACCTTCAACATGGGCGTTGGCCTGTGCCTGATCGTCGCCCCCGAGGACGAGGCCGCCGTGACCGAGGCACTGGTCGCGTTGGGCGAGAAGCCGTTCCGCGTGGGCGAGTGCGTCGAGGGCTCCGGTAAGGTCGTGTACTCCGATGAGCGCTAACGAGCAGATGGCTGCTGCCGCGAGCCTGGGCTTTGTGCCCTACACCCGTCCGACCGGCACCGATACGGCCGAGCCGCTCAAGATCGGCGTGCTCATCAGCGGTTCGGGTACCAACCTGCAGGCGCTGATCGACCTGATCGCCGCCGGCAAGCTCAATGCTTCGATTGAGCTTGTGGTGTCGAGCCGTCCTTCGGCCAAGGGCTTACAGCGCGCCGAGCGTGCGGGCATCCAGACGCTTACGCTGTCCAAGGATGTCTATGCCGACCCCATCGCCGCCGACGAGATCATCGCGCATGAGCTGCTCGAACGTGGCTGCGAGTACGTGGTGATGGCCGGTTACATGCGCATGGTGCACACGCCGCTGCTGGCGGCGTTCCCCAATCGCGTGGTCAACCTACACCCGGCGCTGCTGCCGAGTTTTACCGGTGCCCATGCGATTGACGATGCATTTGCCCGCGGCGTCAAGGTGACCGGCGTGACCGTGCACTTTGCCAACGAGATTTACGACAACGGCCCCATCATCGCCCAGCGTGCGCTGGCTGTCGAGGAAGGCTGGGACGTCGACACGCTCGAGGAGCACATCCACGCGATTGAGCACGTGCTGTATCCCGAGGTCGTGCAGATGCTCGCCGACGGCCGCGTCCACGTGCTGGAGAGCGGCAAGGTCGCAATTGACGCGCCTCGCGGCTAGCGGTGCACAGTACAATTTTGCCGAGTAGTCAGGGTGGTCATTGGTGCCAAGGCGCGCGTGGCCACCTTTTGTTTTTTGGTGGTCACCTGCGACGTTCTTGAATGACTAGTCGTTTAAGAACGTCGCAGGTGACTAGATGAGAGAGGTGAGCGCATGGCGGATAACGAAGCGCTGTTTACGCCTGAGCTGGTGTTTTTTGATTGGGAGTGCGCGGTGCCGGATGAGGTGTTTGCACGACTCGAGGGCGAGCTTGCCCCGCGCGGCTACATTGCCGAGGGTTGGCTTGACGCCGTCCGCACGCGCGAGAACGCCTATCCCACGGGTCTCGCTATGCCGGCGGCAAACATCGCCATTCCGCATACCGATCCGGGATTTGTGGCCAAGCCCTATATCGCGGTGGTAAAGCCCGCCGCACCTGTGATGTTCAACGCGATGGCGGGCATGGGCGCCCCGGTGCCGGCGCAGATCGTCATCAATCTGGGCATTGCCGAGCCGGGCGGCCAGGTCGAGGCCCTGCAAGCGCTTATGAATATCTTTATGGATGCCGACGCTGCAGCCGATGTGCTCGGCCAGACCACGCCCCAGGGCATGGTCGACGCCATCCGCCGCCACTTTTAGGGTGGCACTTGGGGACGTTCCCTTTGCACCAAAATGGTGCAGATTAACCCGTCTCCCATGCACCAGGTGTGTCGCGGGGGCTGCGTTGTGACACAATGGCGTTTGTTCGATTCGTGATGCGAAAGGCCAAACATGGCAAATAAGAAAAAGAACCCCGAGGTCGCGCCGACGCCCGAGCAACGGTCCCGCGCCGCCTCCAGCTCTCGCAAGAAGCAGCGCAAGACCTATGTGTCCAAGACCGTCAAGATTGTCCTGGTGGTCATCGGCGTGCTGGCGATGCTGCTCTCCGTCTCGGCCATGGCGTGCTCCGGCCTGATGTCGCAGACCGAAAGCGCCAGCTCGGGCTATAAGCTCACTGGTGGCGTGGCTGCCACTATCAACGGCACCAACCTCACCGAGGACACCGTGACCAAGCAGATTATGAGCATGCGCACGTCCTACGGCTACACCAAGGACAAGGACTGGGCACAGTATCTGGTCGACAACGACCTCACGCCCAAGAAGTACCGCAAGCAGCTCATCGACTCCTACACGCAGCAGATTCTGCTTCAGCAGGCGCAGAAGGAAAACGGCGTGACGGTGTCGGACAAGGAGGTCGAGAAGGCTTGGAAGGACGCGTGCAAGAGCGCGGGCGGCGCCAAGACCTTTAAGAAGACGCTTAAGACCTACGGCTACACCGAGGACACCTACAAGGATTCGCTCAAGGAGAGCCTGGCGCAGCAGAAGCTCAAGGATGCCGTGGCACCCACGAGCAAACCCAAGGACAGCGAGATCGTCGATTACATCAACGAGAACCTGTCCAACTACAATGACGCCCGTCGTTCGTCGAATATCCTGATCAAGGTCGATTCTGACGCTTCCGACGAGGACAAGGCCGCCGCCAAGGCCAAGGCGCAGGAGTGCCTGGACAAGATCAACTCCGGCGAGCTGAGCTTTGAGGACGCCGTAAAGCAGTACTCCGACGATACCGGCTCCAAGGATAAGAAGGGCGATGTGGGCTGGGACAAGCTCACCACCTTCGTCGACAGCTATCAGGCGGCGCTCGAAGGCCTTAACAAGGGCGACGTGAGCGACGTCGTCGAGTCGACGTATGGTTACCACATCATCAAGTGCACCGACTACTTCCATGTCGATAGCCAGGTCGATGACATTAAACAGGTGCCCAAGGACATCAAGAAGTACGTCTCCAACGTGGTGAAGACGCAGGCGGCAAGCGCCGCGTACAGCGATTGGCTGGAGCAGTACAAAAAAGATGCCGACATCACCGTCAACCCCATGCCCAAGGATGTGCCGTACAACGTCAGCCTGAAGGGCGTCACCAAGAGTTCGACCGACGATTCGTCGACGACTAAGTAATCATGGGGCGGCGCTCGTGCGAGTGCCGCCCGCACTATTGAGGAGGATTTGCAGATGACCAACGAAGAGCTGCAGAAGGAAATGATTGCGGCCATGAAGGCCAAGGACAAGGTTCGCCTTTCTATCATTCGCCAGGTCAAGGCCGAGGTGAAGAATATCGAGGTCAACGAGCGCCGCGATGTGACCGAGGAAGACGTCAACAGCATGATCAAACGTCTGATTAAGCAGACGAGCGAGACGCTGGAGATGTCCATTAAGGCCGGTACCGACCAGGAGCGTACCGACAATCTGACCGAGCAGGTCAAGATTCTGGAGAGTCTGCTGCCCGCGCAGGTTTCGGGCGAGGAGCTCGAGGCCCTGATCGAGCAGGTTATCGCCGAGCTGGGCGCCACGTCCAAGAAGCAGATGGGCCAGGTCATGGGAGCACTCGGCAAGGCCACTGGCGGCAACTTCGATAAGCCGGCAGCAGCAAAGATCGTCGGTGCCAAGCTTGCCTAAGGGCCGATCGACACATAGCTGATAGCGAGGGGCGCCGACCACGTGGTCGCGCCCCTTTTTTGATGGCAGCTGAAGGGCACTCATTGGGGACAGACTTAAATGAGTGCCCGCTCGTTGGGTACTCATTTAAGTCTGTCCCCAATGAGTGCCTAATGAGTGGGTGGAAGATTGCGGGTTCTTTACGGGAATGTAGTGTGGGCTGCGGAAACGTTGCTCTTTCCGTACAATAGTTCAACTCGTGTAAACGCAGGGAAGGGACATTCATGGCAGACATGATCGAGATCAAGCATCTCAACAAGTACTTTGGCGACCTGCATGTGCTCAAAGATATCAATCTCACCGTCAAGCGCGGCGAGAAGCTCGTAATGATCGGGCCTTCCGGCTCGGGCAAGTCGACGCTCATCCGTTGCGTCGATTATCTGGAGGAGCCTACGTCGGGCGAGGTCGTCATCGACGGTACGCCGCTCACCAAAAAGAACCACTTGGAGATGGCTCGCAAGTATAGTTCCATGGTGTTCCAGCAGTTCAACCTGTATCCCAACATGACGGTGCTGGGCAACCTGACGCTCGCGCCCATCAAGCTACAAAAGAAGAGCAAGGAGGAGGCGACCGAGATCGCCATCGCCGCGCTCAAGCGCGTCGGCATGGCGCATAAGGCCGGCGAGTATCCGCAGAATCTCTCGGGCGGTCAGCAGCAGCGCATCGCCATCGCCCGTGCCCTGTGCACCAAGCAGCCCATCATCCTGTTTGACGAGCCGACCTCGGCGCTCGACCCCGAGATGGTCCAGGAGGTTCTGGACGTTATGATTGAGCTCGCGCAGGAGGACATCACCATGATCTGCGTGACGCACGAGATGGGCTTTGCGCGCCAGGTGGCCGACCGCGTCATCTTTATGGAGGACGGCCGCATTCTGGAGGAGGGCACGCCCGAGCACTTCTTCGATAACCCCGAGAACCCGCGCTGCCGCGAGTTCCTGTCCAAGATTCTGCACTAGGCGCGGTGATGGACATGACGGATATGACGAGGGCGGCCGTGTCGCGCCGTCACTTTTTGCAGCTGGCGGGCGCCGGCATGCTTGCGCTGACGGGGACCGCGCTTACCGGTTGCGGCAACTCCACCAGCGGCGAAGCCTCCGACAAGGGGTCCAAGCTTGCGACCATCAAGTCGCGTGGCCATCTGAATGCCGGCGTTAAGAAGGACGTTCCCGGATATGGCTATTACGACACCGCCAAGGGCCGCTTTGAGGGCATGGAAGTCGATCTGTGCTATCAGATCGCCGCTGCCGTCTTTGGCGTGAGCTACAAGGAGGCCCGCGCCCAGGAGCTTGTCGAGTTTACCGACGTAACGCCCAAGACGCGCGGCCCGCTGATCGATAACGGCCAACTTGACGTGGTCGCGGCGACCTACACCATCACCGACGAGCGCAAGAAGAGCTGGGATTTCTCGACGCCGTACCGCACCGACTACGTGGGACTCATGGTCAAGAAGCGTTCGGGCTTTACCTCGATTGAGGACCTGGACGGCAAGGTCATCGGCGTGAGCCAAGGTGCTACCACGCAGGGCCTGATCGAGCAGATGATCAAGGATAACGGCTTTAGCTGTAAGCCCGAGTTTAGGGCCTTTAGCGGCTATCCCATCATCAAGAGCTCGCTCGACGCCGGCAATATCGACGTCTTTGCCATGGACCGCTCCACGTTGGCCGGCTACATGAACGAGACCGTCGAGCTGCTGCAGCCCGAGGTCAAGTTTGGCGAGCAGGGCTACGGCGTGGCGACCAAGAAGGGCTGCGACCTTTCGGCCGTGGTCGATCAGGTGATTTGCGATCGCCTGGCCGACGGCTGGCTCGATCAAGAGGTCAAGACCTGGGGTCTTGTATAGGCGCATCGTCCAAGGAAGGAATCAAATGCTCGAAGGATTATTTGACGCCGACCGTTGGTCGACGACATTTCAAAACATGGGGCCCTTCTGGGAGGGCTTTGGCGTGACGCTGCAGGTGGTCATTGCCGGTCTGCTACTGTCGCTCGTGCTGGGCACGCTGCTGGGCGTGTTCTCCACCACTCGCTCGCGCGTGCTGCGCGTCATAAGCCGCGTGTACGTGGAGTTTTACCAGAACACCCCGTTGCCCGTGCAGGTGCTCTTTATGTACATGGCCGGTCCGCAGTTTTTGCAGGCCATAACCGGTGCCGACCAGCCGGTGCGCATCGCGCCGTTCGTGCTGGGCTTCTTGGG
>CABQHZ010000048.1 GCA_902464175.1 uncultured Collinsella sp.
CCAGGTAGAGCTCCTCGACCTCGGAGGGATAGCCCACCATGGTAAAGACGACATCGGCGTTCGCCGCGGCCTCGGCCGGCGTATCGGCCCAGACGGCGCCGCGCTCGATAAGCGCTGCGGCCTTGGACTTGGTACGGTTGTTGACCGTGACGGGATAGCCGGCATCCAGGATGTGGCCGGCAATGGGGGCACCCATGATTCCGGTGCCGATAAATGCGACGGAGAGCTTGTTTGCCATGAAACCTTTCCTTTTGGGTTGGGTGTTATTACCAGGTTGAATACTCGGTGCCAGCGTTGGGCTGTGAGTCGAGGGCGATTACGGACGCAGCGCTTGCCTACTGGCCGCGCACGCGGCGGGCGATGCGGTCGGAAAGCGACGCCTTGTCGGCGCGGTTCTTACCCCAAAACGCGCAGGCCACCATGCCGGGGCCCACGTGCGAGCCGATGGTAGGACCGACGGAGCTGCGAATGATCGTGACGTCGGCGCAACCCTCCTCCTTGCGGATGGCGGCTTCGAGCCAGTCGCCGTCCTTCTCGGCATCGGCCGTCATAATGGCGATGGGCATGGTGCGATCGGGCACATAGTTCTCGCGGAACGACTTGAGGATGGACTTGAGCGCCTTCTTGCGACCGCGGTTGACGCCGATCAGCGACAGCGAGCCGGCCAGGTCGTAGGACAGCTCGGGTTTGACGTCGAGCTTTGCCGTGAGCTGTGCCGCCGCGGGCGGAATGCGGCCGCCGGCAGCCAGCGCGTCAAAGCTCTCGAGCGTAAAGTAACCGTGGACATAGGTCTTGGCCTCGTTTGCCCAGTCGACCAGCTGCTTGGCGGTCAGTCCCGCCGAACGCTGGCGCACGGCCTCAAGCGCCAAGAGCTCGCCGGTCGCACAGGGCAGAGCGTTGTCGACCACGTACAGCTCAAAGTTGGGATACTCGGCGCGCACGGCGTCCGCCGCCTGGCACGCGGAGTTGTAGCTCGACGACAGCGCCGAGGTAAAGCACAGGTAGACCGTGGGCGTGCCCTCTTTGGCGCACTCGGTAAAGAACTCGATATAGCGACCGAGCGACACAGCCGAGGTGGACACGCGGGCACCGGCGCGCATGCGGTCGTAGAACTCCTTGGGTGTGATGCTCGACCAGATGTCATCCGTGCGCTCCTCGCCATCGATAATGAAGGGGAAACCCAAGATATCGACATCGAGGTTCGCGGCGACCTCGGGGCTAAAGTCGCAGCAGGTATCGACGACGATGCGGCAACGGTCCGAATGACCGGCGGATGCGGCCTTGTCCATCAAAGCGACTCCTTACGTAAAAAGGCGGCCACCCGCATGGGATGGCCGCCAACCGTTAACTCATGCAAGTTAACGTATTTTACTCGTCAAGTGTTTCGATACGGGGCTTGATGATGCCATATCCACCATTCTTACGGTGATACACCACATTGATGAGGCCAGTCGTCGCGTTCTCGAACACGTAGAAGTCGTGGCCCAGCAGATCGGTCTGCACCAGCGCCTGCTCCTCAGTCATCGGGGTGACATCGATGACCTTCTCGCGGACGAGCAGGTCGTCGTCCTCCTCGGGCAGCAGCAGGTCGGCCAGATCCTCGACACGCTCGACCGGTGCAACATCCGCTGCGCTGGCACCACCCTGGCGGTTGTCCACAACCTTGGTCTTGAACTTGCGCAGCTGGCGGGTGACCTTATCGGCGGAGAGGTCGATGGCGGCGTACATATCTGCACCGTGCTCGGCAACGCGAATCACCGAACCGCGGGCGCGAACCGTAACCTCGACGATTGCCGGGTTGGGGTTCGAGGGGTTCTTCTCATAGCGAAGTACAACGTCGACCGTCATGGGCTCGATATCGAAAACCTTGAGCGCCTCGCCGATCTTCTCATCCACATGCGCACGCAGAGCATCGGTTACCGTCGTCTTGCGTCCAGAAACCTTGATATCCATACGTGGCTCCAATCTGCCTCGGGGACTTACTGTACTGGCTATGTACCCATTGCCGTGCATTTAATCACGCGGATTCCCAAAGACCCGAATAACGATTGCTTGATACCGCATACCGAAGTCTCGCACTTTTCTGTGGCAAAGTGCGCTATAGGAGGGAGCCGGCGACTTTGTATTTGGTCCCGAAAATTGGCTTTGAACTGCTGGTTTTATAGAGATGAAAAAGCCGGGCTCCCCTATTGGGGAAGTCCGGCAGTGCGTGTTGAAACCGTGAAGAGGTGTCCTTTCCAACGTATAGAAGACACCACCCCTAGCAATAACTAGCTATTAAGCTTGTTAATGTCGTCGTCGGTGATGGTGCCTTCCTGGCTGGACGATTTGTCCTCGGAGGATGCGGTCTCATTGTTGGAATCGGAGGACTCGCTGCCGGAAGACGTGGTCTCACTGGACTCAGAGTCGCCCGGCTGCACGTTAGCGCCCGAAACCGTCTTAGTGGTGAGGTCGTAGGGCATCGTGCCGTACCAGACGCAGTGGACCGCCTCGAGCGTGCCGTCGGCCGTAATACCGTCGAGGGCATCGCTCACGGCACGACACAGTTCGTCATTGGACGAAAGGCCTGCAACACCAAGCGTCGAGGGCGCCTCGAGCGCACCGACATAGGAGATCTCGCTCATCAGGCGCGCAAGGTAACCGCCAGCCGTGGAGTCGCAGATCACATAGTCGACCTCGCCGGACTCGAGCGCCTCAAAGCACTCGTTGATGTTGGAGTAAGTCTTTTGGTTGGCGGTGATGCTCTGCTTAGCAAGCGCCTCCTGCGAGGCCGAGGACATCTGGATACCCAGAGTAGACGTGTTAAGGGTATCGGTGGAAACGTTTAGCGACCCACCATCGCTGGTTCTACCGAACACGGAAGCGGCATCGTACAGGCAGGTGCCGAGTGAGCTAACGTCCCCGTCCGTGGAGTTGATCTCGCCGATAAAGATATCAGCCTTTTTGTCGCCGAGCGCGGAACCTGCCGAGGACGCATCGACAAAGGCGACCTTAAGGCCCATACGGCTTGCGAGGGCGCGGGCGGCGTCGACTGCATACCCCGTGAGCTCGCCGTCGGCGCCCTGCATGGCCTGCGGCGCATCGGAGGTATCGAGGGCAACCGTCAGGGTACCGGGAGTGACCAGCGCATCATCCGACACCGTGGGCGTGACGGTCTCGTACTCGATCTGGTCGATCGTGGGAGTCGTGAACGTAGACAGCGGGTTGAACGCGCATCCGCTCAGGCCCAAAACGGCGATGACCGCTGCGGTCCCAGCACCTAACCGAGCCGCGTGCATCAAGCTGCCCCTCACCATGTCCACTACCCTGCCTTCTGTGTCGTATACGATCCGTGCGTTGCGCGGAATATCAGATTGTTCCCACCAGCTGACCTGGTATTTGACCCCACACTTGCGCACCGGGGTGTTTGCTCGGGAGGCCGCAGCCACCTTCACGACTGGCCCGCTCGCCCGCGAGGCGGTATTGCCCCAAAGAAAGTAGAACGGACGGTGCGGCTTACATCTAGGACGCGCCATGATCGCGCCGCGCGCACGCGGTCGCTTACGTGGATCCCTTTGACCGCGTCTGTCTTGGACTAGGACGGGCATTTCGTCCGTCCGCAACCACAGCCTGGTAGGAACGTAGCGCATTATAGCTAAGTTCAAGCTAAAGTTTAAGGTTAGGGGCGTCATTCGCATCGCGAGTACAGATTTCGCAGGTCGGAGTGGGCTATTCGTGCCCCTGTGAAGCCCGGAGCTCCCCTACGGGGAGCTCCGGGGCACCCTTCTTGGGGTGCCGTGGCCAAAAAACGGCAAATATGAGTACTGTCACCAATTTAGTAACAGGCATTTTTGGCCTCTCGGACAGATTTTGCGCTCACTGTCGCCAACCTGATGCTTATTTATTCCACATTTGTTTATTATCTTCTTACTTTATGCCGCCTCCGAGTCCTAAATTCCTTGATTTTGCTGTTACTGATTTAGTGACAGTACTCATATTTGCCATATTTTGGCCAGAGCATATGATTAACCCCCTAATTTCGACGTGAATTAGACCGGCTTAAGCCCAAAACACGCCCGCAGCGTGTTAAGCAACGCCTCTTGCTTCTTCCTGCGAGCATCGACACGATTCCGGTACCGCTTTCGCATACGCTGGTGGATGCGCCATGCGAGCGCTTCCATCGCTTCCATGTCACAGAGCATTTCGCTATTGACCGTCGCGACCTCGATTCCCATAGTAATCAAGCCCGTGTTGCGCTTTTCATCATGGATACGTCCCCTCCGAGAGGAATGGCCCAGCTCACCGTTGTATTCCAGGTCAAACCGGGCTGCCTCTTGATACGCATCGCAAACTGCATGGGGCATCCCCGAGATTGCCTGCGCACGGTCATCGAACTCGATCTTATAGTCGGCCTTAAAAGGTCCGCAGGCAAACCCGCCATAGGAAAACGGAAGCGAAAACAGGGCGAGCATGATGCACTCCATGGGTGAGCGCAGGTTTTCCGAAAGATAGGGACACAGACGCTGCAGTTGTTTGGCCGTGTTCCCCTTGTATACCGCGAGATAATCTGCCAGACGATCGGGCATCAGCGCCGGCTCGACTTCAAAGTAGCCCACGTCTGCTGGCTGGTCCTTGTCCTTTGCAAGTTTATTCGTAACAGGCGAGGTGTAGGGAGGCAGATACTTCCCGCGGTCGCTCAGTGAAATCTTAGAGCACAGCTCCTGGGCCAGGGCAAACGCCTGGATGCAGCCGACCTCGCGCGCAATGGCAACACAAAGGGCCTCGGGAGATAGGCTGTACACCCCCGGTTCCACCTCTAGAATCGAGCCGGCGGGCAACCCGGAACACACGGACCAGCCTACGCCAGGCATGCGGCGGCGCTGCGCCGCAGATCCCACCAGCAAGCACAGATCTTCTTGTACCTCGCCACTTTTGGCTCCAATTCGCACCAAGTCGGGAAGATAGATATCCTCGGTCGAGGGCGACGACGTGCGCAGCACACGGCGCTCTTCATCGGGATTAAGGTCCTTCCAGCTGATATAGCCCATCTGCCGGCGCTCGGCGCGCATCATGCGCAGCGCTGAAGCGCCTGTTAGGATTACGGAAGCCGCTAGCTGTTCGCCTGTCGGCTCGTTGCGCCGCTCAATCTTCACTGCCACAAAACCACCCCTACCAAACACGTGCGATAGCAAGGCCATCGACTGCCGCAGCGCCGGCACGCTTGAGCTCCGCCGAGGCTGCTGCCATGGTCGCGCCCGTGGTGATAACGTCATCGATAAGCAGTAGGCGGCGGCCGTGCACGTCCTCAACCGTCTCGTACATGCCTTGGGCACGCTCGCGACGCTCCTCACGACCGAGTTCGCGCTGGTCGCCATGCCCGTACTTGACGAGGGCATCGAGCAGAGGAACACCCGACAGCTCGCAAAATGGGCGCGCAATGGCCTCCATATGATCAAAACCGCGCCGCCGAAACGCTGCCGCCGTCGCAGGCACAAACACCACCGCATCCGCACCGGACAGCACACCTCCTAAGCGATCGGGCGCTACGACCTGGGCATGCAGGGCGGTGTCGTAGAGCAGCTCCGCCAGATACGGCGCCAGGCGTCGCTCGCCCGCGTCCTTGTACGCTTTAATGATGCGCGGCAGCGGATGCGCATAGACGGAGCACGCCAGGCAGCGGTCGAGCGCCTCCGCCATTGCCGAGGACGTGCCCTCGACCGAACACTCAGTGCACAGCAAATCCCCAAACGGGGCGCCGCATCGGGTGCAGCTATGACGTGGGTCGATGAGCGTGAGCGCGGCCAGGCAGTCTTGGCAAATAAGCGCACCGGCGCGCTCGCAGCCGGCACATCGTGTTGGCGACAATGCCTCGAGTGCCTCGCGTGCCGCCCGCTCGGCAAACGGCAGCAATTCGTCCGCAAACGGTAGGGCGCCGGCACCCTGCAGACGGCTCAATTTGTTCAGATGGCTCTTCAAGACACAACCCTCCCTACGTTCGGTCGCAGGGAGGGTTGTTGATTCAGCGCTATGGTACCCCGACGCGATTGGGGTAAGGCGGGTTAAATCCGCTCGCGGGCGTTATTCGCCGGCGGGCGGTTGTGGTGCGGCCGAAGACGGGGTCGAGCCCTCGCCACCATCCTGGCGCGGCTTGCGGGAACGGCGACGACGACGGCGCTTTTGACCCTGGTCGGCCGAGCCCTCGCCACCGCGATCCTCGCGCGGCTCGCGCTCGTCGCGAGCGGCGCCACGCGAAGCCTTGGCAGCCGCTCCCCCGCCATCTCCGGGACGACGGCGCGTGACCTTGACCTCGCCATCCGAGACCTGATCGGCAACGGAGGGCACTGAGGGCTTCTGTTGCGTGCCCGAGGAATGGCGACGGCGCGGACGCGGCGCGCGCTCATCCTCGCCACGTGACTTGCCGCCCTTGTCGGCAGGCGCATCGGAACCCGAGGGACCCTTGGAAGCGGCACCAGCCTCGCGAGCAGCTGCGGCGCGGAAGGCATCCTCGCGCTCCTCGCTCGACAGGTGACGGCGGCGACGACGCGTGGGATTCATACCACCGCCGCGATTCTGCTGCTGGGGCTGCTGAACCTCGCGCTCGCGGGAGGCGTTCTTGCCTGCAGCTGCAGCCTCGCCGACATCGCCCGAGCCCGCGCGCTTGCGACGACGACGGCCACCGGCGGCCTCCTCGGCCTCAGGCGTTGCGGCATTGCCACGGCCCTTTCCGCGGCCACGGACCTCGCCCTGCCCCTGACCGGCGCGAGCATCGGAATCGGCATCGCGACGACGGCGCTTGGGCATCGACGTACCGGCCAGACGGTCGGCGCTCGACAGGCCATCGCCCACGTCGACGCCGTTCTCGCGGTCGAGCTCCATGAGCGCCAGGCGCATCTCGGGCGACTCGATGCGCTCGAGCACGTCGCGCGTCACGCAGTCGGGGCGGCAGTTGCAGCCCTGCTCGGCGGCCTTCTTTTTGCAGCCCTCCGAGCAGGTCATATCGGCCAGGTTGACCTTAAAGACCTTGCCGTTCTCCAGGCGCAGCACCAGCTGCTCACGCGGCGTGTCATATTCCTGAATACGCGCCTTGCCGAGCGGCGTATCGATGAGCATCTTCTTTTTGGGCGCACGGCTCTTAAAGTCCTTGTACGCTTCGAACTCATAGCGCAGGCAGCACATCAGGCGGCCGCAAACGCCGCTGATCTTGGAGGAATTGAGCGGCAGGTCCTGCTCTTTTGCCATGCGGATCGAGACGGGCTCAAACTGTCCGCCAAAGCGCGTGCAGCAGAGCTCCTGGCCACACTGGGCATAGCCGCCCACCAGGCGAGTCTCGTCGCGCACGCCGATCTGGCGCATGTCGACGCGAATGTGCAGCGTCGAGGACAGATCCTTGACGAGCTGACGAAAATCGACGCGCTCCTCGGCCGCAAAGTAGAACACGGCCTTCTCGCCGCCAAACAGGTACTCGACGCCGACCGGCTTCATCTCGAGGTCGAGCTCCTTGACCAGGCGACGGAAATCGACCATGGCCTCGTCGCCTTGGATGGCCAGATCATCGGCAAGCTGCAGGTCGATGTCGCTCGCCACGCGCAGCACGGGCTTGAGCGGCTGGCCGATCTCTTCCTGCGGCACCTCGAAGGGGTCCGCCGTGACCAGGCCGATCTCGGTTCCGCGCTCGGTGGAGCAGATAGCATAATCGGCCTCGAGGATATCCAGATCCTGCGGGTCGAACCACAGGTCGCGCGAGGCGTAGGTAAACTTAACGGGTACGACTAACGGCATTTCAGTGCCTTCCTGATATCGAACAGCATGACCTCGATGGCCAGCTGGGGAGTAACGTTTCTGGCGATGTTGCGCTCGGCGGTTGCGACCGCCTCGAGCGCCTGGGTGGCACCCGCAACATTGGTCGCGGCGGCAAGCCGACCGATCGTGTCGCGCACATCCTCGTTCACGACGTCGGCCGCCTCGTCCTGAAGTGTCAGCAGCACGTCGCGCATGAGCGTCCGCGCGCTCGCCAGCGCTTCCATGATACCCGAACGCTCGCGCGCGTTGAGTTCGCGCTTGTTGCGGTCCTCAAGCTGCTTCAATGCTCCACGCGACAGGTAGTCGGCGTTTTGCTCGAGTACCTTTTCCTGCGTGGACTTGACCTCGGCGAGCGGCGCCTTAACGGCGACAATGAGCGACTTGGCGCGGCTGAGCACGTCGGCCTCGTCGGCGGCGATGAGCGAATCGATGGCGCGGACCATCTGGCGGCGAGCATCCTGGCGCTCGGCGCTCTTAAGAAACTCGATGCCGCGTGTGGGGCTTCCCGCCACGGCGACCGCCATGCGGCAACGCGCAGGGTCCTGACCGGTGGCGCGGCTCACGGCCTGCGCGGCGGCGGCGGGCGATACCAGCCGAAACGGCACGCACTGGCAACGACTCACGATAGTGGGCAGCATCACGTCGGCCGAGGTGCCCAGCAAGATAAACATAACGCCCTCGGGCGGCTCCTCGAGCGTTTTGAGCAGCGCGTTGGCGGTGTTGGCACGCAGTTGCTCGGCACGGTCGATGATGTAGACCTTGGCCTTGGCGCGAATGGGCGCCAGAGGCACGTCATCGAGCAGCTCGCGGGTCTGGGCAATGAGGTAACCCGTGGCGCTCTCGGGCGTGTAATAGTGCACGTCGGGATGCGTATGCCGAGAGACGCGCACGCAGCTGTCGCATGCGCCGCAGCCGTCCTGCTCGCACAGGAAGGCTTGGGCGAGCGCCCACGCGGCGTCGAGCTTGCCCGCGCCGGGCGCGCCCAAAAACAGGTAGGCGTGCGATGCGCGACCGCTAGCGACGGCATTGGTCAAAAAGTCGCGCACGCGCTCTTGGGTGTCGAGCTTGGCCAGCAGGCTTGCCTGAGCGGGGGCCATGTTACTCGGCCTCCTTGGCAAGCGCGGCGGCGACGGCTTCCTGCGAAATGTCGAGACCGTACGCGCGAACCTGCTCGACCGTCTTCTCGAAGACTTCCTCGACGGTCGCAGTGGCGTCGATGAGCTTTACGCGGTCTGGCTCCTCGGCGGCAATGGCACAAAATCCCTGATAGACACGCTCCTGGAAGGCCATGCCCTTGGCCTCCATGCGATCGGTCGCACCGCGGGCCGCCATGCGCAGCGCCGCCTGCTCGGGCGTGATGTGGTAGACGAGTGTGAGTGCCGGGTGCGTTCCCGCGACGGCCAGGTTGTTGGCGTCGCGCACCATCTGGCGGTCGAGGCCATCGGCAAATGCCTGGTAGCAGGTCGTGGAATCGTAGAAGCGATCGCACAGGACCACCTTGCCGGCCGCAAGGGTGGGGGCTATGACCTCGTGCACCAACTGGGCGCGCGCCGCCTCGTAGAGCAGCAACTCGCAGGTATCGCCCATCGCCGTGTTGGCGGGGTCGAGCAACAGGGCGCGAATCTTTTCGCTAATGGCAGTGCCACCCGGCTCGCGCAGAGTTACGACCTGATAGCCAGCGAGGTCGAGCGCGCGGGCAAGCAGGCGCGCCTGCGTGGACTTGCCGGCACCGTCGACGCCCTCGAGCGTGATAAAGCTATGTTGAGCAGGCTCAAAAGCCATGGGCGCAGCCCCTTCCTACAAGGCGCGTAAATGCGAGTTACAGCAACCAAGCCATGATACCCCAGTGCTCGGCACGTCCCCAATGGCTAAAGGCGCCTTTCCAAAGATGCGGTGAAATAGGGACTGATTGAAGCTCTGAGACCGCCAAACAGTCCCTATTTCACCGCAACGTATGATGGGGAATTTTGGATGCTGGGTATAATCGTCGTATTGCATTGAAATGTGGCGAAAGGAGTGGCAATGTCTCGGTATTGCGCCTCGTGCGGCAAGCTTCTTGCAGATGATGCCAAGTTCTGCACCTCGTGCGGTGCACCCGTTGAGCAAACAGCCGCGAGCGATAGCCAGCCCGCTTTTGAGCAGACCGGCTCCCTTGATACGCCGCAAGCCAAGGCGGACGACCCCCTCGCCTATAGCCCCGACCCCGCCGCAAGGACCGAGGCCGTCGAGACCACGCAGCGCATACCCGTCGCGAGCGGCTCGCCCCAACAGCGGCCGGCTCCCGCATACGCGCCCGCTTCGCCACAGACCCCCACTCCCAAAAAGAGCGGCACCGGGCCGCTTATCGCCGTTATCGTTGTGCTGGTGGCAATCATCATCGTCCTGGTCATCTTCTTTGCAATCAGACCGTTCGACAACGCCGCCACGCAGACGACTGCCGAGGTAGCCAAGCTGCACCATGACGTCGACGACGATGACCTAAAGCCTCTCGGCGATCCCAACAGCCTGTACGACGATGATGACGATGACGACGAGGATGGCGGCGAAGCAACGCTCTCTGAGCAGAACCTCTACCGCCGACTGAGCGAATACTACGACCTGCTCGAAGATCTCGACAGCCAGGTCCGTGGCTGCGCGCAGAACTTCAACGGCAACTATCTGGAAGAGGATCGAACCACCCGTCAAAATCTCGCCGACGTCGCCGAGCGCACGGAGGACACCATCGAGCAGTATTACGACATCGTCGAGGACCTGGACGTCCCGACGAGCTCCAAAAACTACAGCTCCTGGAAGGACATCATCGCCCTGTACGACGACCTGGATCACCGCATTGACGCAATCTGTGATGCCTGGGAGATCAGTCTGAAATACGCCAAGCCTGCGGACCACAAGAATGAGATCGTGGCGCCGCTGTCGCGCGACAACGTGGCGGGCACCAATGACAATAAGTACCGCCTAGACTTTGAGGAGCGTTATCCCGGCGCCAAGCCTGTCGAGGTGAACTAGCGCTTTGTCGTTCCCGAGCCGGCAGTTAGGGACGTTCCTAAACTGCCGGCAGAAAAAGAACGTCCCTAACTGCCGGTCAAAAAAACGAGCGAGGATCGCGGGGTCCTCGCTCGTTTTTTTTGGGCAATGTTTCGACTGCGCCGTTACTTGTCGGCGGCTGCTTTCTTGGCAGTCGACTTCTTCGCGGTCGTCTTCTTGGCGGCAGTGGCTTTCTTAGCCGTCGTCTTCTTGGCCGCCGTCGTCTTCTTTGCCGTGCTCGCCTTGGTCGTAGTCTTGCGGCCGCGGGCGGGCTTCTTCTCCTTGGTCGGGCAGTCCATGTTGACGCAGATACGCCACGGACCGCGCGCCGTGTTGACCACCACGATGGGGGCGCCGCACTCGGGACAGGTCTCGCCCGTCGCCTCGAGCTTGCCACGCGCCGGCAGTGGATAGCTCACGCCGCAATCGTCATAGTTGGTGCAGCGGATAAAGCGCTTGCCGCTCTTCTCGCTCTTGTGTGCGATCAGGTCGCCATGGCGTCCGGCCTCGGCACACACCTTGCACTCGCCCACCTTAAGGTCGGGCTCGTAGTTGGTGGGGCACGTGGGGTTCACGCAGATCTCGAAGGCCTTCTGGCGGAACGGCTGGCACTTAATGCGCGGCGCACCGCACTCGGGGCACACGGCGGCCTCGCCCTCGAGCGGGCTTACCTTGACGCCACTCGGCACCGGATAGGTCACGTCGCAGTCGGGCCAGCCCATGCAGCCAATGAAGCTGCCGCGGGTCTTGGCGCTCGTCTTCATGACCAGGTCCTTGCCGCACTTGGGGCAGCTGCCCACGCGCGCATCGGCCGTGACGGCGTCACTGATGGCGTCGCCCAGCTCCTGTGTGTGCTTGAGCAGCTCGTCGAGCACGCCGGCCAGCAGCGCGCGCGAGTGCGTCACGACATGCTCCTCGGTGTCCTCGCCACGCTCGACGCGGGTCATGTCGCCGTCGAGCTCGCTGGTCATATCGGGGCTCGTGATGCGCGGGGCAAACTGCGTCAGCGCGTCGATGATGGCGATACCCAGCTGGCTCGGCTCCACGGGATCATTTTTGAGGTAGCGCACGGCATACAGGCGCTCGATGATGCTCGCGCGCGTGGACTTGGTGCCCAGGCCACGCTTCTCCATCTCCTGCACGAGTTTGCCCTGGCTATAGCGCGCGGGCGGCTCGGTCTGCTTGGCCTCGAGCTTAATGTCGAACACATCGACCGTATCGCCCTGCTCCAGCGGCGGCATCTGCTCGTCGCGCTTAAGGCCGTACGGGTACGCCTCGCGGAAGCCCGGGGTCACGAGCACGTCGCCCGAGGCCACGAACGGCTCGCCGTTGACGTCGAGCTCGAGCTTGGTGTTCTCGATGGTCGCGGGACCCATAAGCGTCGCCAGGAAGCGACGGGCGATGAGGTCGTAGAGCTTGCGCTGGCCGCCGTCGAGCGTGGACGGATCGCCCTCGCCCGTGGGGTAGATAGGCGGGTGGTCGGTGGTCTCGACTTTACCGCGCGTGGGCTTCATGGGACCAGCGAGTACCTTTTTGCACACGGGCGCCAGCGCCGGGTTGATCTTTGCCAGGTCACTCACCACGGCGCCCAAATCGAGCGTCGCGGGATACACGGTATTGTCGACACGCGGGTAGCTGATGAGGCCCGCCATGTAGAGGGACTCGGCGATGCGCATGGTACGTGCAG
>CABQHZ010000049.1 GCA_902464175.1 uncultured Collinsella sp.
TGTCTCAGAACACCACCGCCGCCCAGCCCCGCACCGTCCAGACCGCCGACCGCGGTAAACTCGATCTCAAGGCACTCACTCTCTACGCCATCCTCCTCGCCGCCGGTTTCGTCCTCAACATGACCGTCTCCAAGTTCTTTAGCGGCCTCACCGGAGGCTTCCTCTCGCCCGAGTTCATCATCGCAGCCTTCTGCCTCGAGATTCTCATCGTCAAGCCCAACATCGGCCAATCCGCAATTATCGGCCTCCTCGCCGGCGTGGTAATCCAAATCACCGCCTCCGTCAAGGGCCCCGACCTGATCGCTGAGCCCGTCGCCGCAATGGTCATGGCTCTGCTCGTCTCTGTGCTCGCCGACTCCAAGGCCAAGGGCCTGCTCCCGCTCGTCGGTACCTTTGTTGTCACCTTCATCTCCGGCATGATCTACGCTGCGATCTTCTCCTTTGGCGTCATGAACAACCCGGCTTTCATTGGCGTCATGGCTCCTGTCGTCGCCGCCACCGGTGTTGCTAACGCCATCATCGTGACCGCCCTCTACATCCCCATTAAGAAGGCCCTCAAGCTCAACGACTAAGTAGCCGACAAGCCACACGCAGACACCTCTGCAACAACTCTGCTCATAACACTCTAGAACCCAACGACGCCCCATCCCCGCGCTGCCCATCGACTATGCCGACGCAACCCCCCCATTGAGAGAGGGAACTCCCATGTCTCAGAACAACGCCCGCACCGTTACCGCCACTGCCAACTCCGCTGGAATCATCGACATCAAGTCGCTCGTCCTGCTCGCCATCCTGCTCGCCGCCGGCTTCATCCTCAACTTGACCCTCGGCAACGCACTTGCCATCGTGGGCATCAAGCCGCAGTTCATCATCGCCGCCTACGCACTCGCCATTCTTCTGATCGACGCAAACTACCTCCAGGCAATCATCTTCGCGGTCATTTCCGCCTGCGTCATCCAGCTCACCACGTCAATCCCCGGCCTCAACTTTGTCACCGAGACCGTCGCCGCGCTCGCCATGGTCGTGCTCGTCAAGTCGGGCATCGGCGGTAAGAACGTCAACCCGCTCGTCGCCACGTTTGTCACCACGTTGATCTCGGGCGCACTCTTCGCCGTGTTCGGCACGGTAATCATGGGCGGCGCCATCGCCTCCGCCGCGGTCAAGATTCCGCTGGTCCTAGGCACCGCCGTCTTCAACGCCATCTTGGTCCAGGCCCTCAGCATTCCGCTCAAGAAGGTCTTCACCAAGTAGTAATACTTGCTACCATGTAGACCGCCGGTCGTTTTGCGACCGGCGCTCTTTTACGATAGAAAGGCCCCCATGAGCTCCAGCAATACCATCATCAAGCTCGATGACGTCTCGTTTGCCTATGGCCACGAAGCCCAGAATGCCCTCGATCACGTCTCGCTCGCCATCGAAAAGGGTGAGTTTGTGGGCGTCATCGGTCCCTCAGGCGCCGGCAAATCGACGCTTGCCGCCGTTATGAGCGGAGCCATCCCCCACCATCACACCGGCAAGCTCTTTGGAGCCACGCTCGTCGATGGCCGTGACACCTGCGAGATCACCCTCACGGATATCTCGCGCGTGGTGGGAAGCGTGCTGCAGGACATCGATGCCCAGATGGTTGCACCCATCGTTGAAGACGAGATGCTCTTTGGCCTCGAGAACTTTGGTATACCGCACGACCAGATCGAGGAGCGCATCAGCCAAACGCTGGCGACCGTCGGCATTAGCGACCTACGCCACCGCGAGATTGCCACGCTTTCGGGCGGGCAGAAGCAGAAAGTCGCGATCGCCGCGATCATCGCCATGGCGCCCGACGTGCTCGTGCTCGACGAACCCACGGCAGCGCTCGACCCGGCAAGCTCCACGCTCGTTTTTGACACGCTGCGCCAAATCAACCACGAGCACGGCATCACTGTGGTTGTCATCGAGCAGAAGGTCGCGCTGTTGTCGAAATACTGCAGCCGCGTGCTCGTCATGGCAGACGGCAAGCTCGCGTTTGACGGCGAACCCCACCAGGTCTTTGCCCACGCAAACGAGCTGCGCCAGATGGGTGTCGACAGTCCCCGCGTCGCGCGCATCGCGAACAGCCTGGCAGAAGCGGGTCTGTTGCCGAGCGATCAGGCACCCTGCCTCAATGTTTCCGAAGCGCACCAGCTTATCTCGTCCTTACTTGCGGATGCAACGAGCAAGAACGCGCCCGCCGATACGCCCGAGACCTCTCCCCATATCCCGGCGGTCCCCCGCGGCGCCAATCAGGAGCCAGTAGTTGAGCTCAGCGATGTGACCTTTGCCTACCCCCATGGTGGCGCCTCGGTCAGCAACCTCAACATGTGCGTCTATCCCGGCGAGCTCGTGGGCGTCATCGGCCAGAACGGTGCTGGCAAGACCACGCTCACCAAGCTGTTGAACGGCCTCCTGCATCCAGCGTCGGGAACCGTGCGTATGGCGGGGATGGACACCGCCGACGTTCCCACCAGCGCGATCGCTGTAAAATGCGCGACGCTGTTCCAGAACCCCGACCGCCAGCTCTGCCGCGACACCGTACTCGACGAGGTTGCCTTTGGTCTTGAACTGCACGGTGTCGGCGCCGACGAGGCCCGCCAGCGCGCACGGGTGGCGGCGGAGCGCTTTGGGCTCCCCTTGGACGAATCGCCGTTCTCGCTTTCGCGCGGACAGCGACAGATGGTCGCCCTAGCGTCCGTGGTTGTACTCGACCCACAGGTGGTTCTGCTCGATGAGCCCACGAGCGGCCTCGATTACCGCGAGTGCATGACCGTGATGGAGACGGTGAGCGAGATGGCCGAGCGCGGCTGCGCCGTGATCATGGTTTGCCACGACATGGAGGTCGTCTCGGACTTTGCCCAGCGCCTGGTAGTCATGGCTGACGGGCGCATCCTCGAGCGCGGCGACGCGAACCAGATCTTTGCCGACGATGCCCTCATGCGCGCCGCCTACGTGGAGCCACCGCAGGTTGTGGCCCTGTGCAAAGAACTCGCGCGCGACGTTTCGCCCCGATTTGCCGGAATCAGTCAGGTTTCCGATCTGGTCGACCTGGTAAAGGAGATGCTTAACCATGACTAACGTGATCGATTACGTGCCCGGGGACTCGCTGCTTCATCGGCTGAACCCCGTGACCAAGCTTGCCCTGGCCGCGGCCATCATCTTGGCGACCTTCCTCGGCGACACCTATGTACTCCTGATCGCCTTGCTTGTGCTGACTTTTGTCTTAGGCATCTACGCCAAATCGACCGCAGGCATCGTCTCGCTTGTTAAGCTCATGGTGCCGCTCTCGCTGATCATGCTGTTCCTGCAGACCGTGTTTATCCGCACCGGAGGCCCCATTTTTGCCTGGATTACCACAGATGGCCTCATCACCGGCACCAAGGCGGCGCTTCGCCTGCTCGGAGTGGCACTGCCGCTCATCCTTATGCTCACCATCACGCAGCTCGGCGACCTTGCTAACGCCTGTGTGGAGGTGTTGCACGTGCCGTACCGCTATGCGTTCACGTTTACCACGGCTCTGCGCTTTGTGCCAGTCTTTAGCCAGGAAATGAACGCCATCATGGAGGCGCAGACCGCTCGCGGCGTTGAGTACGACACCAAGAATCCCCTCAAGAAAATCCAGCTCATGCTGCCGCTCTGCGTACCGCTGCTGGTGAGCTCTGTAAGCAAGACCGACGCTACCGCACTTGCTGCCGAGCAGCGCGGCTTCTACCTGCGTACGCGCGCAAGCTCGTACAAGCGCTATCCCATCAAGGGCCTGGATATCGCTGTACTCATCGTCAGCGTCACCCTCATCGCCCTCGGATTCTTGTTCTAACCTATCGCCACCGGCAACCGACAAACGCAAAGGGCCGCGGCTCGCATCAAACGAGTCGCGGCCCTTCTGTTTTCCCAGATAAAACCTACCAAAACAAACCTGTCCCTTTTGGCAGGTCGAAAGTTATAGGCGGTAGAGGGCGCCGCTGCGGATGATGGATTCACGCACCAGGACGTCCATGGCGTCAAGGGTGATCTCGGGCATCTCGCGGTACTTCTGCAGCACCGAGAGCTCCGTGCAGGCCAGGATGACGCGATCGCAGCCGCTGCGGGCGAACTCCCACATCACGCGGTCGAACTTATCCATATCGGGTTCGCGTCCCGCCTTCACGTCGTCGTAAATCAGCGACATTACATCGGCCTGGCGCTTCTCGCTGGGATAGACGACCTCGACGCCCGCAGCCTCGCACTCGCGCCCATAGACGCCGGCACCCACGGTGCCGTCGGTGCCCATGATGCCAATCTTGCGCACCGGCTCGGACGGCATGCTCAGGTTGGGATCGAACTCGCACTCCCCCATCACCGCGCCCGCCAGGGCATAGCGCACCGACTCACGCGGCATGTGGATAATCGGCACCTTGGTAAACGACTGAATCTGATCGTAGAAGTAGTGCGACGTGTTGCAGGGAATGGCAATGTGCGTGCAGCCCAGCGTCTCGAGTGCCTGAGCGCACTCCTTCATGGTCACCAGCAACTCGGTATGCTCGCCGGTCTTGATGGCCAGCGTACGGTCGGGCATGGTCGACTTGGAAAGCACCACCATGTCGATATGCTCCTGATCACAGGTAGCAGCCGTATGACGCACGACCTGGTCGTAGTAATACGACGTGGCCTCGGCGCCCATGCCGCCGATAACTCCCAGCTTTTCCATCGCCGCCTCCTTGGTGACGCCCACGCAATTGCTCGCATCATACCCGCGCCCGTCCGATGCAAACCGGGCGGGCGCCGCGCTCATCTACTTGTAATACGTCTTGAACAGCTTAAAGTGACGCAGCTTGGTGTGCCACATACGCAACCAGCGGTTAAAGACAAAATCACCCTTCATAAACGAAGGATCGGCAGCCTTGCCCTCCTTGGCCAGACGATGCGCCTTCGCACGCAGCTCGGGGTCCTTGACATACTTGTCAACGACGCCCATGGGAACGACCATCCACAGAGCCTCGTCCTGCGCCGTCACAAATTCCGGCTCAAACGGGCGGTTATAGACGTACTCATCCACCACGTATTTAGCAACGTTAAAGCCGCTATTGGTGACATAGTAATTACTGCGGCCCTGACGCGTGTTGAAGTCGAAGAACTTAAACGAGCCGTCGCGCTCGTCGTATTTGACGTCGAAGTTGGAGAAGCCCGTAAACTTAAGGTCCTCAAGCAGCTTGCGCACGCCATCCATGAGCTCGTCGTTGGGCTCAGTGATGATGCAGGCGTGGTTGCCGACACCATGGGGCTGATGCTCCTCGAGCAGCACGTGGCCCAGGCACATCATGCGAACCTTGCCGTTGCGGTCGGAATAACTGGTAAGCACGCGCATGTACTCGTCGTTGCCGGGCACGCGGTCCTGCAAGATGAGGTCGTCGGTGTAGCCGCTCGCGTACACATCGCGAATGACCTGCTCCAGCTCGGCGCGATCGGCAATCTCGTAGGCCTTCTTTTGGCCCTCGAACTCGTGCTCCCACCACATGATGCCGTCAGAGGGCTTCAGAATCATCGGGAAGGGGAAGTCGATCTGGTCGAGCACCTCGGCGGAAGCCTCGCCCCGAGCGTTGAGCATCGCCATGGTAAAGGTAAACGTGTGCGGATAGGGCACACCGTGCTTCTCGCACAGCTCGTAGAAGATCTCCTTCTTCTGGCACTGCTCGAGCATGCTGTAGGGCGCATAGGGCGCGATGACGTTCGAGGCAAGCTGACCGGCGTCCTGAGCCTGCGCGGCAAGCGCGACGTAGTTGTCGCCGCAGCCCATGAGAATAATCTTCTTATCAGGATTGGCCTGTGCGACGCCGTTAACGGTCTCAATCATGACCGGCATGGTATCGATATCCACGTTGGGCGTGTAATCGATAATCTGGCTGCGATACGCGGGCCCGGTCTGGTACTTACCAAAGACCAGGCTCTTGACCTGATACTCCTCGTAGAAAGCGCGCGCCACCGAATACGCGTTGATGTCGCCGCCGAGCAGCACGGGGATAAACTCGCGCTCTGTAAACTGCAATGCCATGGAAACTTCCTATCTAGAACTGCCCCAGAACGGGCGGTCTTTGAGCAACCGTTCTATTTTAGCGTGCCGAGCCGCCGGCACCCAAAGCTCCACCGTATCTATGGCAATCGGCGCGACCATCCAGCGATGGGGACGGCGCTCACCGGTGTATGACACCCGGCAGTGAACCCACCGTTGTTGTAGGATTCAGCATATCGATATCCTCGAGCGAAAGGCGCACGCGTGCCCCAAGACCATCCGACCGATAACCCCATCCTCAACGCCGCAGAGCGCGAACTGACGGAGCGTGCACAAACGACCGCTCCTCTGCGCACGGCAGACGATGCCTACAGCGGGTCCGCCCACATCGTCTCAATCAACGCATCGGCGCACAAGGGAACGCGCAAAACACCCGTCGCCGATGGGTATGACACCGTCATCAAGCAATTTGGCCTTGCCTCCGATGCACACGCCGGACATTGGCACCGCCAAGTCTCGTTTTTGGCAGCGGAGTCCATCAATACGGCACGGGCACGCGGGCTCGATGTGTGCGAGGGCGACTTTGGAGAGAACTTCACCACCCAGGGTATCAACCTGCTCTCACTCCCCTTGGGCACGCAGCTCAAGCTCGGCAGCGAAGTACTCGTCGAAATCAGCCAGATCGGCAAAGTCTGCCACACCCGCTGTGCCATCTACTATCTCGCCGGCGACTGCATCTTCCCCCACGAGGGCATTTTTGGCGTCGTGCTGCAGGGCGGAGAAGTCCATATCGGTGACGACATACAGGTGGTCAAGCTCGGCGATGGCACCTGTTCCTTCACCCCCGCCGAGGCGCTCAAAGAGGTGGAGCAGGCTCGTCGCGAAGGAACCCTGTAGTTGCAAAACCCCATGTGAGGGCAACTTTTACAGCCGAAAACCCTGACAAACAAGGTTCCGTAACGTTAAAGTTGAACTCTATGGTTTCTCAACAATTCACTATAAGTGCAGGTCAAAGGTAAAGGCTCAAGTTCAACTTGACCCTTTAGAACCTTTAAGGTTCAAGTTGAGGTCGAAAGCAGTAGTAGAATACTTGCGAACAATAACCTACGATTGATTGCAGAGGGACTGGATGCAGCATTCGAACCATCGCACCGCAGCGCTCATCGCGTCGAAGCCGGCTCGCATTATCACGAGCGCCGCGCTCGCTGTTGCGCTGACGGCCACGCCGATGCTCTCCCCCGTCGCGGCATTTGCCGCCTCGCAGGCAACGCAGGATCAGCTCTCAGCAGCTCAGAAAAAAATCGAGGACGCCACAAGCGCCTACAACGACGCCCGAACCAAACTCGAAGAACTGCAAGGGCAAATTGACTCCAACAAGGCCAACATCGAGGAAATCGAAGCGAAGCTCCCCGATCAACAGGCCAAGGCAAGCACCGCCATGCGCGACCTATATAAGTACCAAAAGGGCACGAATCCTATCGTGAGTTTCTTGGTCAATGCCCAGAGCCTAGGTGACTTTATCACCACCTGTAAGTACACCAACCAGATAACGAGCTCCAGCGTTGACGAAATCGAAGAGCTCAACAAAATGCAGACTCAGCTTGAGCAGGATAAAACCGAACTCGAGCAGGCCAAGAGCCAACTTGAGACCGAGCAGAAAAATGCCAAGGAAGCGCTGGCGCAGGCCCAACAGCTGCGTAGCGAGGCTCAGGCAAAAGCCGAACAGGAAAACGCAGCCGAGCTTGCCAAGCTCGAAGCCGACAAGGCCGCCGCGGCCGAGAAGCTCTCGGGCGAGGGCGTTAGCGGCGGTAACTCGAGCAGTCAGGCAAGCAACTCCAACACCACGATCAACACCACAGTCAACAATGCCAATACCGGCAATGCCGATTACGACTCGTTTATTAATGAGTGGACAACGCGCATTGACGCCTATCTTGCCGGATCTCCCATGGCAGGCCAAGGCCGCAACTTTGCCGTGGCAGCTTGGAACACCGGCGTCGATCCTCGCTGGTCTCCCGCCATCGCCTGCATCGAGAGTACCAAAGGAACGTATTGCGCCGACTCCTACAACGCTTGGGGCTGGAGCGCCGTTGGCGGTGGCTGGCGAAGCTTTGGCAGCTGGAATGAAGGCATTGCGGCCCATGTAGCCTACCTGGGTCGTAATTATGGCTCCACCCTCACCCCGGCAGCCGCCAAGAAGTACTGCCCGCCCACATGGCAGGATTGGTACAACAAGGTCGCGTCGCAAATGAACCGCATCTAAGTGCAACTGCAAAGGGCCCCAATGGGGCCCTTTTCTTTTAGGTAGCGGAGGTATCGACGACGCCGGTCGCATTGGCAACCGCGACTATAACGATCATGCATAGGAGCAGCACACCCAATGCCTTGAGCCAGAGTTTCGCGAGCTTCTTGCCGCGATAGCTGTCGAGCAGTGCGAATCGCCGACGAAGACGACGCTTGTCGAGCAGCGCAAAATGCATAAGCACCATAAGGCCATCGACAAAGAAAAAATACTCGATTATGAGAAGCCACGTCGGGTAGCTTTGGTTTGCTCCGGTGGGGTGAAAGACGGCAAAGTGACTTCCAGCAAAGAACACAAGCAGCGAGAAGCAGACGAGCGTATTCCAAATGCGCCCCAGAGACTCTGGAACGCGGGAGAGCGGACCGCATGCAGCGGAGGCGGCAGGCCTAGGAAGCCCTGTGGGGTTCTGGAGCCATTGGGGCGTCAACACCGTCTCCGAGGCCGGAGTGCGGACAGGCGCAGGCGCAGGAGGCCGCACGGGGCGACTCAGATCGTATGCCGCGCGCGTCGCCCGTCCCAACGCTTCCGCACTCGCAAAACGCTTGACCGGGTCGAGCGCCATCGACATGCAGACGGCATCGGCAAGTGGAGTGGGAATGCCACGTGTCTCGCATTGCTCGCGCATGTCGAGCCCTGGTTTAGGGTCGACTCCCGTCAAGCAGAAGAACAACAGGGCGCCAAGTGCGTAGACGTCGCTGCGCACACTCGTCTGCCCAAACCCATACTGCTCGGGCGGCGCATAGGGTCGCGTGCCAAACTTGACGGTGTCGGCATCGGCGCCATCGCGCCATACGCGCGCGATCCCCAAGTCGATAATCACCAGCGATGAAAACGTCAGGCCCTCATCAAGCGTTCGGTTCGCACCCGTCACGATGATATTCGACGGTTTGAGGTCGCGATGGATCACCGGCGCCGACGTCTCCCCCACCATTGCAAAACCGGCGTGGAGCTCGTCCACGGCGTCGCAAAGGGCAGGATACAATTCACGTGCATAATCAGTGGTGGCTCCCAGACGGTCCACCAGCACCCCGAGCGTCTCCCCTTCGATGTATTCCATAACCACGTTAAGCTCGTCGCCCACACGACGACAATCGACGATTCTGGGCAGGTGCTCAAAACGCCTGCCTGCCCGCTGAGCGGCAAACAGACGCTCGTATGCCCCGCCGATTTGAGCCGAAGCCTCGATGCGTTTACGGACAAAGGGGCCGAGCGAACCACCGCCGGTTCCTTCAAAGTACACGAGCTCGGTTGCTTCAACGGACGAGCGCTTAAGCACACGCTCCACGCGATAGCTGTCGTCGCGATCGAGCGACGCCAGGTGCCCGGCGAGCGCGGCGGTCAGCTCGTCATCGGAATATGTTGGGGTCTGAGTATCCATAGCCTCCATCATAGCGCAGGGCGCAGACACCCCATGGCATCCGCGCCCCGTTCGTTTGCATCGTTGTTCGACAGCTCCGCCGGCTCAGATATCAGCCGCTAACTCACCGTCTCCTCGCCAAAGCGATATAGCTCCTCGTTGACCTTTTGGAGGCTACACCCGCGATCGATGCAAAAGATGATAATCGCATCGCGTCGGTCCTTGCAGTTAAGGACGCTTACCCCGGCAGACGTCAGCGCACGGTTGGTCTCTTTGAGCGTCAGCGCCATCGCAAAGGCAATCTGCAGCACTTTATTGCGACTCGGATGACGCGCACCGGTAAAGATCTGATAGCCAAAGGTCTCATTGAGATCGGCCATACGAACCACGCGCGAGCGCTCCAAGCCCTTTTCCTGCAGCAGCTGCTTCAGGTAGTCCGAAAGCGACGGGGCGGCAAAGTCGTGCTCCCTGATATAGCCATCGATGTTCGGCGCATCGAGAAGCTCATTGAGCAACTCCTCGGTCAGCTTTTTATCGGGCATACGACTTCACCTCCCCCAGTGCATGCAACATGCTAGAAACCGCTTACGTCCGAACGCTCCCAGCTAGCAACCTGGTCGGGAGACACCGTACCCAGCGCCTCGAACTTCCAGGAGCCGCCCGCCTTCAGATGATTGGTGTTTGCAAGAGCCGTTCCAACCTGGTTGCCATCGGCATCATACAGAACATATTCAATCTGAATGTAGCTCTTTTCCTTGTCCGTGTTATTGGTCAGCGTGCCCGTGATCTTATAGGCAAACTGATTGGAGGTGTCTTCAGCCTCGTCAGCAATGGTATACGGTTCTTGCGGTTCTTTTTGCTCCTCAGCCTGCTGTGTCGCCTCGGCAGACTTTGCCGAATCGCTCGCAGACGAATCGGTTGAATTGCCGCCCATAGAGCCCACGGCACCGACGATAACCAGCACCACGATGATGCCCAGGACAATCTTGCCGATCGGCTTCTTTCCCTCTTTTGCCATTATTCATCCTTCCTACGATCCGGCTACCGTGCCGGCACACAGCACATCGTAGAAAGGATTGAACTTGAATTCATTAGCTGAGAGCTAAGGTTGCGATAAACGGCCAATGCAGTTATCCAAACGCCGAGCAAACGCACTTTGCGCGACCGTCTGCTGGCAGTGCATCAACCCACCGTGATGGATTCCCCGGTAAAGGTACTCACAAGCAACAGAATAAAGAAGACTAAATAGCTGATGCTCAATAGGTAGGCGACGGCTAAAAAGATGGTCCATCCAACATTGGCCTTACCATCGGCACGACGTTGCTCGCGAGAGCGGCACAGCCAGACCGTCACGCCAATGGCGACAATCAGCAGCACAAGCGCCGCCGCAGCCAGTCCAGCAAGCGCAAACATCACGCCAATGCTCACAGCAATAACCGGGAGCAGCAGCAAGCCGCACCCGCATCCACCCGGACTATATACGGCAGATTGTCGGCGCTTCATCGTCACTCCTCCATAAGTAATCGTTTGTAGACATCAACGCCCTTGAGCAGGATTTCCTCGTCAAAGAGCATGGTATCAGTATGCAAGGCGCTTGTGGCATAGGCGAAGCAGCCATCGGCGTCAATCGAGTTTTCTTGTCCCTCCGGCACGCCCGTGCCCAGCAAGAAGAACACGCCCGGCAGATGGCGCTGATAGAAGGCGAAGTCCTCGGCAATCAACAGCGGATCGTCCACGAGCTGCAACTCAGGCAAAGCAGGCGCGATTCGGGCAAACAACTCGGGGTCGTTGTCAACTGGCGGATAGCCCTCGGCAAAGTCGAGATCGTACGTACAGCCTGTTGCGGCGCAGGCCTCGTCCAACACGCGGCGCACGCCCTCGCGCGCTCGGTCGAACATATCGTCCGTAAACACGCGCAAGCTGCCCGCAACATGGGCCTCCCCCGCCACCGCATTGCAGACGGTACCGGCCTGTAGCAGGCCAAACTTACCAATGCAGGGTTCATCGGCACCCAACTCGTCCATCAATTCACGCTCGGCAACCAAGAACTTGGCAGCCGCCAGCGCCGCATCGTGCGATTCGTTTACGGGAACGCCATAGGTCTTGGCGATATGGATGCTTGTCCCGTGAATGTGCACGTGCGTCTCGCTCGAACGCGCCAGCAATGGACCGGAGCAGCTCGCCAACGTGTTCGCAGGCAGGTCGGGCCATACGTGGAACCCGAAGATACGGTCCGCCCCGTAGCGCTCAAACACCCCGCTCTCGCAAACTGTCTTGGCACCACCGGTCGTCTCCTCTGCAGGCTGGAACACAAAGAGCACGTTGCGCTTGATGGCGCCCGGCTGCTCACGAATCGCGCGATCGACAAAGGTTGCCGCCGCAAGTGCCATGGCCATGTGTCCATCGTGTCCGCAAGCGTGCATCTTTCCGGGATGCGTCGAGGCAAAGGCCGCACCCGTCGCCTCCGCGATGGGCAGTGCGTCCATATCGGCGCGAATCGCCGTGGCATGCGCGGCACCCGTGCCAGCGTCGAAGAAAGCACAAACACAGCCGGGGCAAGGATGGGTCACTTCACAGGCAAGCGAGGCGAGCACGCCCTCGATATAGGCTATGGTTTGCGGAAGATCGAAATCGAGCTCCGGAATGCGATGCAGGTCGCGACGATAGCGACGAAGTTCTTGGAGCTCGGTCATAAAGGATCCTTTCATGGGGCATATCCATTCGCACAATATTGTGATGCAGAATTATGACGCCCTTATTTCTAGCATATCCCTGCATTTTTTAAACGTTATATACGAATACTCTTGTTTGGT
>CABQHZ010000050.1 GCA_902464175.1 uncultured Collinsella sp.
CGGCCGTGGTCACACCGCCAAAGAGCACGTGGTTCCAGGGATAGTCGTCAAACGTCGCGATCTTGAGGCCAGCCGGCAACGAGGGTCCCAACTGTGCCAGTGCCTCGGTCAGACGCAGAAAGACCAGACCGTTGACGGCAATGAGGCCGAGCTTTTTACCTGCGTAATCGCGGATGGTCTCATCCAGGCGGCTGATGCCCTCGACGCCACCGTCGGCCAGCGTGACGACCTCGCCGGCAAGACCGCGGCGCGAGAGCTCGTCGGTAAAGGCCTCGGCGCGCTCGCGGCGGACGGGGCTGTCGTCGCTTGCCTCGGTGAGCAGGCACAGGCGCTCGCTACCCGCGGCAGCCAGGGCGTCGACCAGGCCGGCGACGAGCTCGCGGTTGTTAGACGTCACCAAATCGATGCCGCCGTCCTCGATGTCGCGGTCGAGCAACACGACCGGCAGGCGTCCCGCAGCCTCGGCGATCGCCTTGTCGTTGCCTCCGCAGGTATTGACGACCAGGCCATCCACGCCGGCATCGATAAGTCTGGTGAGCGACTCTGCCTCCTTGGCGGGGTCGTTGCCGCTAATGGCCGTCATGAGCGAGCAGCCGCGCGCGGCGGCGCTGGCGGAAAGCCCTTCGAGCATGGCGCTGGAGAACGGGTTAGCAATGTCGGCCAAGATCACGCCGATGAGGTTGGTACGCGAGCTGCGCAGATTGCGCGCGGCGGCACGTGGACGATAGCCGGTGCGCTCGATAACTGCCGCGATGCGAGCGCGGGTTTCCTCGGTCATCTGCCCGGGGCGGTTGTTGAGATAGCGCGAGACCGTGGCCGGGCTCACGCCCGCCTCGGCGGCAATGTCCTTAATCCTCATCTGCGCCATAGCGCACCCCGTTTCCCAATTGTCGGCAGTCTGAGCCATTTTAGGCATTTTTTTAAAAATCTCGCTTGCAAAACGTTGTAGATGAGTATACTACAACTCGAAACGAAACCGATTTCGTAAACCGATTTCGGCAAGCGTTGGCACGGAGGTGCAAAGATGCACCCTACCGTCTTGGCACCTCCGTGCCAACGCCATATCAAAGGTGTACGCACGAGCAAGAAGGAGCTGCGCGACCATGGGTAAAACGGTTCTTACCTTCGGCGAGATCATGATGAGGCTCTCGCCCAAAGACCATCTGCGTATTGAGCAGGCAACCGAGTTTGACGTTCGCTACGGCGGCGCCGAGGCCAACACCGCGCTTTCCCTCGCCTACCAGGGCGACAAGGCCGCTTACGTCTCCGTTGTCCCGGCCAACCGTCTGGGCGAGTGCGCTCTGCGCTCGCTGAAGGTCTACGACGTCGACACCACGCGCGTCGTGCGTCAGGGCGATCGTCTTGGTTCCTATGTGTTTGAGGTCGGCGCTTCGCAGCGCGGCAACGGCTGCGTCTACGACCGCAAGTACTCGGCCATCAACATGGCCAAGCGCGACGTCTTTAACTGGGACGAGATCCTCGAGGGCATCGACGTCTTCTACTTCTCTGGCGTGACCCCCGCCGTCTCCGACGAGATGGCCGCCGCCTGCAAGGATGCCCTTACCGCTTGCCGCGCCAAGGGCATCACCACTGTGTGCGACGTTAACTACCGCGGCAAGATGTGGTCGCCCGAGAAGTCGCAGGCAACCATGAAGGAGCTCCTGCCGCTCGTCGACATCTGCATCGCCAACGACGAGGACGCACCTGCCGGCCTCGGCATGACCTGCGTCTCCGGCTCCCTTGCCCACGGCATCGAGGAGCGCGACACCTACGTTGAGATGGCCCGTCAGATCTGCGCCGAGTACGGTTGCAAGAAGGTCGCCTCGGTCGTCCGCAACATCTCCTGCGTCGAGCGCTCCATCTGGATGGGCATGCTCTATGACGCCGAGAGCGGCGAGCACTGGTTCTCCCCTGCCCATGACGTGCACGTGCTCGAGGGCGTTGCCGCCGGCGACGCTTTCAACGCTGGCCTCGTCCATGCCCTCATCAACGACTTCGACCCGCAGGACGCCGTCAACTACGCCATCGCGGCCTCGATTCTCAAGCTCACCATCAAGGGCGATTCCAACCTGGTGACCGCCGACGAGATCGCCGCTGTGGCCAACGCCGCCGACGGTGGCACCCGCGTCGCCCGTTAATTCGTTCCCCATTCCGCGGGCTGCAGTTTCCCATACCCATACCTCTGCAGCCCGCTCCCCGATTCCTCCGGTCGGGCAAAACCACCAGTCCCATTCCGGTTTTGCCTGGCATTTCCTACACGACTGGTCGCGCAGCCGGTTTTGGAATTGCTTGTGACCCCAAGCAGTGCCTCCGATAACCAATCCAAAACCGGCTCATGACCAGCATATTTGGCAATCACGCGCCCGCGCGCGCCGTACATCGAAAGGAACATCATGTTCGATCAGTTCTACACCACGCTTGAGTCCCTGGGCATCGTGCCGGTCGTCGTGCTCGACAAGGTCGAGGACGCCGCTCCGCTCGCCCACGCCCTGATGGCCGCCGGCATGAAGTCCGCCGAGGTCACCTTCCGCACCGCTTGCGCCGCCGAGTGCATCGCCGCTATGGCCGAGGCCGAGCCCGAGATGTGCGTGGGCGCCGGCACCGTCCTGACCGTCGAGCAGGTTGAGCAGGCCCGTGCCGCCGGCGCCAAGTTCATCGTCTCCCCGGGCTACAACGAGGACGTCGTCAAGCACTGCATCGACATCGACTTGCCCGTGCTGCCCGGCACCGTGACCCCCTCCGAGGTCACCGCTGCCGTCAACCTGGGCCTCAAGGTCACCAAGTTCTTCCCCGCGGCTCAGTACGGCGGCCTGAACACCATCAAGGCCCTCGCTGCTCCGTTTGTCGGCCATCGCTTTATGCCCACCGGCGGCGTGAGCACTGCCAACGTCGAGGAGTACCTGAGCTCCAGCGCCATCATCGCCTGTGGTGGCACCTGGATGGTCAAGCCGGCCCTGTTCGCCGACGGCGACTTCTCCAAGGTCGAGCAGATCGCCCGCGAGGCCATGGACGTCGTCAAGAAGGTCCGCGGCTAGGCCTAGCTCTCTATCGTTGGGGGTGCCCAGACCGCGCCCCCATTTTTGAAGCGGCTCGGAAGCGTGCCGTTTCCGTCACGGACAAGAACCGAAACCGTCTTGTATGCTGATAGAACGTGACGGAAGCGACACGCCCCCGAGCCGCTTTTTCTTGACCGATTAAACTCTTCAACATAGCCCAGAGCGCCAAAACAAATGCGGTACCGCCTGGAGGAATCGACCCCTTGCTTCCGGTCTGTTCCTCCAAACGGCACCGCATCTTTGTGCCCCGGCCATGCCCCAACGCAGTTGCGGTGAAATAGGGACTGTTTGCGCCACCTGGGCCGCAAAACAATCCCTATTTCACCGCAACTTATGAGGGGATAGATTAGATGGACGAATCTTTGGGCAGCTCGAAGTAATCGGGATGCAGGGCGATAACTGGGCCCTGCTCTTCGGGCATCAGATGCAGATGCGTCTGCGCCAGATAGCTCGCCGCATCGGTGTCGCCTTCCTTAATGGCCTCGAGGATTCGGCGGTGTTGCCGACGAATCGGCTCCCAGTCCAGATCCTGCGACACCGCGCGCAGCCAGTTGTAGCGCTCAAAATGCGTGTTGACGCTCTTCATCCAATCCCACAGCATATGGCGGCCGGCAATCTCAAAACACGTCTCATGGAACAGGTTGTCCAGATCAAAAAAGCGACGCGTTTCGCTGTGGTCGAGCGACTCGGACTCGGCAAGAATCTGCTCGAGCCGATGCTTTTGCTCGGGCGTGGCGGCAGAGCAGCATTTAATGAGCACACTTCTCTCGAGTTTCTCGCGCAAGAAACAGGCGTTCTCGGCGCGTTCCATGCTGATTTTTGAGACATAGGTACCGCTTTTAGGGCGCGTTTCCACCAGCTCCTGCTCGCGCAGGCGCACAAAGGACTCGCGGATGGGTGTACGCCCGATTCCCGTCTCCTTCTCCAGACCAATCGCCGAAAGGCGCGTGCCGGGCTTGAGCTCGGCATAGATGATCTTGGAGCGCAATGCGTTGTATGCCTGGTCTTGCAGACTCTGATAATGCTGGTGCTGTTCCATAAAGCCCTCGGATAAACCCTCGGTTAGTCGAATACCACCCCGTAATACTATCGCATCCCCCGCCCCCCATAAGTTGCGGCGAAATAGTTCCTGTTCACGGCCTTCAGCAACAAAACCAGGCAGTCTTTTTGGGACGTGTCTCTTTTAGCTACCCTAGCCCGTAGATCGGCCCCCTTGCCACAAAAGGGGCCCATCTACTACGTTAACGCGGATAGCCCCGACCATGCCGAAAAATGAGATAATAAAACCGCAGGTAGACGGCTTGCCGATTTTCAAAAAAGCCGGCTATGGTTGACCCCTACGGCTTAAACGTAGTAGATAGCCCATTTTCGTGGCACAGCACTATTCCATCCCAAATTGGCGCACCGGGCCCACTATAATTTGCGGTGAAATAGGGACTGATGGCGCCGCTGGAGCCGCTAAACAGTCCGTATTTCACCGCAGCCTATGAGGGACGAAGGGGTTTTACAAGTTGGCGATGATTGCCTGGGCGACCTCGTCGTACTGAGCCGGCTCGAGCGTGACGCGACCGGGGTTCATGGCAAACACGTCGCCAAACTCAAACGGGTCGTTCTTGTACTTGGGGACGATATGCACATGCAGATGATGCATGGTGTCGCCATAAGCACCAAAGTTGATCTTGTCGGGGTTGAACGCCTTGTGCAGCGCGGCGGCGACGTGGCGGACATCGGCCATAAAGGCGGCGGCGTCCTCCTCGGACATGCAGGAGATGTCGTCGACGTGCTGCTTGGAGGCCACGATGACGCGACCCTTGTGGCTCTGCTCCTTAAACAAGATGAGCTTGCTGGCGGGCAGGTCGAGCATGGGGATGCCAAAGGCATCGACGAGCGTGTTGTCGGTCCCGCACATGCAGTACGAGCAATCGGTGTGCTGTTCCATGGTGATCCTTTCGATCCGGGTGAAAGCGTTCGCCGCAATGCGACCGACGGGCGCAACCAAGCTGCCCGGCAGTCCACGACGAACACACGATGCGCTCTCCAACCGTTGCGAAATCGGTTTCGAGTATGTCCTTGCCATGATACCGCCAACGAGTTGTTGCAATTAGGTGAACGTTCACCTTTTTATTATTTTTCTCTTTGCAAAAGGAATCCCGTGCGTATACTAAGGCTCAAACGAAACCGATTTCGTTAAGCATGGGCAATAGGATGCTAAGACGCACCCTACCATCTTGGCATCCTATTGCCCACGTCCTGTCATTCACTTTTCTCCCGTCTCGTTGGCCCTTCAGTCCCATTCCGGCACAGCGAGACATTTCCTAGACGACTGACCGTGGGGCCGGCTTTTCTGCTTTTACAGCAGTGCCTCCGATAACCCTCTTTTGCCGGCCCAGGTCAGCCTTTTTCTTCACAACCGAAAGGACGGGTAGCAACATGCGACCGCTCATCATCATGAATGGCGAGAAGATCGACTGGTGCCATACCGTCATCAGAATGCTGATGTATCTGGCAGGTGTTGCGACGCTCGCCCTCGGCATGAGCATTCAGACCGCATCGGGCCTGGGCGTCGCCGCGCTTACCTGTTTTGCCACGACGCTGTCCATGCTCACCGGCAAGACACTCGGCTTTTGGATCACCGCGACCTACGTCGCATACATCGCCGCACAGGCAGCCATCTTGCGCCGCGAGTTCCAGCCGCACATTTTGCTCGAGCTCTTTTTTTCAACGCTAATCGGTGGCTTTACCGACTTCTTTATGGACGTTAACCCTCTGCATCCCACCGCGCTGCCGGCACAGGTCGCGACCATGCTGCTCTCGCTTGCCATCACTGCGTTTGGCGTGAGCCTCGTCGTCAACATGGGAGTCGTTCCCAACGCGCCCGACGGTCTGGTGCAGGTCATTGCCGAAAAACTCAAACGCCGCTTTGGCGATGTGAAGGTCGTATTCGATTGCTCGCATGTCGCCGCCTCGCTCGCGCTGTCGCTGGTTTTTATGCACAACCTGGGCGGCTTTGGCGTCACGACCGCCATCTCGGCATTATTCCTGGGCCATGTCATCAACATCACCAACAAGCTGTTCGCCCAGCGCTTTATCCGCGCGGCATTCGGAAAATAGCACCACCGCAAGAACCCGCGAGCAGCGCTATACGTTGCTATATCTCACTATACGTTGCTATATCTTGCTATACTTTGCTATAACTTGCTATATCTTGAGCAAAGGTGGCTCACATGCAAACAAACCCTTTTAAGCCCACGGCAGGCAAAACACCTCCCACGATTATCGGCCGCGAAGATGTACTCGAGGAATTCAATGAAGGCCTCGTCAACGGGCCTGGTGCCCCGGGGCGCCTTATGCGCATAGCCGGCGTCCGTGGAACGGGCAAGACAGTCCTCCTTGACGAGTGCTCACGTTTGGCGCAAAGCCATGGTTGGACGGTCATAAAAGAGGTCGCAACTGAGGGGCTTTGCCAGCGCATTCTCGAACAGCTGCAGCCCAAATTCCAGGCCAAACACGCCAGATTTGAGCCCACCGTAGCTGGCATATCCATCGGCAGCATAGACATTGAGCGAATCGGTCCATCGCTGCGCGATGCCATGAGGCAGGCTATATCCAAGGATGGAAATGGCCTGCTCATCACCCTCGACGAGGTTCAAGACGCAGAGCTCGAAGAGGTCCGAACACTCTCCATTGCGATTCAGCAGGTTATCGGCGAAGACCTTGATATCGCCTTTGTTTTTGCGGGGCTGCCTTCGATGATCGAAAGTGTCATCAACGGAAAGACACTTACGTTTTTGCGCCGCGCCCTCCCCTTTGACCTGAAGGCTGTGGCAGTAACCGAAGTGTCGTACTCCCTCGAGGAAACCATTGAAGCGTCTGGCATGGAGCTACAGCCAGGTATTGCCGGGCAGCTTGCCGAGGCAACGCAGGGCTATCCTTTCATGATCCAACTCGTTGGATATTACGCATGGCAGCTGGCAAGACGCGCCCATACAACTGTTATTGGAGAGGAAGAGGCAAGGCGAGGCATCGCAACAGCGCGCGAACGCTTCTGCGCCATGGTGATTGAGCCCGCGCTGCAGCGCATTCCACCCACGTGCATCGCTTATCTGCTGAGCATGGCATCTTTGGGGCAGACGAGCTCGACCAGCATGGTTGCCGATGACTTAAACAAGACGCCTCAGCAGGTGAGCTCCGTCCGTAGCCGACTGCTCAGAGAGTCGATTATCGAGGCACCTTCGTACGGCAAGATATCGTTTGCCATCCCCTACATGCGCGACTACCTCAACGAACACAAAGCCGAACTGGAAGTTGAACTGTAGAAGCGGCAACCGCCCTGCAAGACGAAAACCGTTTGCGTACGGTTTTTAACCAGACGCAAACGGTTTTCGTCTTATTTGCGTACGGAAATGAGACGCAAATTTCGATTTCGTCTGATTATTCGCCAGACGCAACACGCTTTCGTCTGGCAATACGTCTGCAATCCAAACGAAAAGAGCCCCGAGCTCGTATGAACTCGGGGCTCTTTGTGCCGCGCATCTATGAGAGGAGAAATTCGATGCGTACGGGCGCTACTCCATGTAGCCACCCTGGATGGCGGAAACTGCATGCTCGGTAAAGAACTTGAGCGTGCCGGAGGTATAGCGGTTGGCCTTGGGCTTCCAAGCGGCGCGACGCTCGGCCAGGACGGCGTCAACCTCGGCCGGCTCCATCTCCTTGCCGGCGATGCCCACGATGGACAGCGAGCGCTCGGGGATGTTGATCTGGATGAGGTCGCCCTCCTCGATCAGGGCAATCGGGCCGCCCACGGCAGCCTCGGGCGAAACGTGACCGATAGCCGGGCCCTTGGAGGCGCCGGAGAAGCGGCCGTCGGTGATCAGGGCAATGGAAGCGCCGAGCTCGGGGTCGCTGGCGATAGCCTCGGTGGTGTAGAACATCTCGGGCATACCGGAACCCTTGGGGCCCTCGTAGCGGATGATGACGGCGTCGCCGGGCTTGACCTCGTGCGTCAGGACGGCATGGATGGCGTCCTCCTCGCAGTCGAACGGACGGGCCTTGAGCGTGGCCTGGAACATCTCACGCGGAACGACGGTGTGCTTGACGACGGCGCCCTCGGGGGCAAGGTTGCCGTGAAGGATGGCGATGGAGCCGTCGGTGCCAAAGGCCTGGTCGAACGGACGGATGATGTCCTCGCGCTTGAGGTTCCACTTCTCCAGGTAGCGGCCGCACTTCTCGTAGTAACCGTTGTTCTTGAGGTCCTCGAGGTTCTCGCCGAGGGTCTTGCCGGTGACGGTCATGACGTCGAGGTGGAGCATCGACTTGATCTCCTCCATGATGCGCGGCACGCCGCCCGCATAGTAGAAGAACTGCGCCGGCCACTCGCCTGCGGGACGGACGTTGAGCAGGTAGTGGGCGCCACGGTGCAGACGATCAAAGTCGTCGGCAGACATCTCGATGCCAAACTCGCGAGCGATCGCGGGAATGTGCAGCAGCGAGTTGGTGGAGCCGGAGATGGCGCCGTGGACCATGATGAGGTTCTCGAAGGACTCCTTGGTCACGATGTCGCGCGGGCACAGGTTGTGCTCGGAGAGCCACACGGACTGACGACCGGCCTCGCGGGCGAACTCGCGCAGGTCGGAGCTGGTGGCGGGCAGCAGGGCCGTGCCGGGGAGCATGAGGCCCAGGGCCTCGGCCGTGACCTGCATGGTCGAGGCGGTGCCCATAAAGGAGCAGGCACCGCAGCTGGGGCAGGCGTTGTGCTTAGCGAACTCGAGCTCCTCGCGGGAGATCTCGCCGCGCTCGTAGCGGGCCGAGATAGCGCCGAGCTGCTCCAGGGTCAGCAAGTCGGGGCCGGCATCCATGACGCCGCCGGTGACGACGATGGAGGGGATGTTGATGCGGCCCATGGCCATGAGGTTCGCGGGCAGGCCCTTATCGCAGCTGGCGACAAAGACGCCGGCGTCGAACGGGGTAGCCTTGGCGTGGATCTCAATCATGTTGGCGATCATGTCGCGGCTGGGCAGCGAGTAGTTGATGCCGTCGTGGCCCTGGGCTTCACCGTCGCAGATGTCGGTGCAGAAGTAACGAGCGCCGTGGCCACCAGCCTCGGCAACGCCGGCGCGCACCTCCTCGACCAGCTCAAACAGGCCGGCGGAACCCGGGTGCGAGTCGCCGAACGTCGACTCGATGATGACCTGCGGCTTGTCCAGGTCCTCGATGCTCCAGCCAGAGCCCAGACGCAGCGGGTCCATCTCGGGGCTGATGGTGCGGAACTTGCCGGAACGCGGCTGCAGCTTGGCGACCAGCTCGGCGGCCTCCTGCTGAATCTGCTCTTTGGTCTTCTCGTCCATGGTGTACTCCTTTGGTTTAAGGCTTACTTGGTTTGGTATCGATTGATGTGACGTGCCGATGTGAAGCGCTGGCTTGCGATTAGGCGAAGAACGAGATCACCAGGGCACAGGCAAGGCCCGAAAGACCGATGATCGTCTCCATGATGGTCCAGGACTTGAGGGTGGTCTTCTCGTCGATCTCGAGGAACGAAGAGCACATCCAGAAGCCGGCATCGTTGACGTGCGAGAGTGCCGTGGCGCCACCGCAGATGGCAAGGCAGATGGCGGCGCGCATGAGCACCGAGGCACCGGCGACCGCAGGCATGGCGGCCATAATGCCCGAAGCCATGGTCATGGACACGATGGAGCTACCGACCGAAGCGCGGACGAGCGCAGCGATGAGGAAGCCGACGACCACGAGGGGCAGCGGGCAGCTCTCGAGCACGGGGCCGATAACCTGGCCCAGACCGCAGTCCTGCAGCATCCAGCGGATGACGCCTCCGCAGGCGATGACCAGCAAGATCATGCCGACGGGCTTGAGCGAACGGTCGAGCAGGGCCTTGAGCTCGGCGCCGGTGTAGCCGCGGCGAGCGCCCAGCAGGTACATGGCGACAAGCGTGGCGATGGTGAGCGCGACGAACGGCTTGCCCAGAAAGGCGAGGATCGAGGCGACCTCGGCGGGCATGGGAATGTACGAAGACAGCGTGCCCAGCAGGATTAGGCACAGCGGGGTGAGCACGATGGCGAGGACCATGCCAAAGGAGGGAAGCTCCTTATCGTCGCTCGCGCCCTCGGCGGAGGTGAAGTGCTCGGGAACGTCCGTGAAGATACGGCCGCCCACGTTGCGGCCCCAGACGACACCGGCGACAGCCATGGCGATAAAGGCGGTGGGGATGCCGACGAGAATCATGGTTCCCAGGTCGACGCCGAGCGTACCGGCAACGAGGACCGAACCGGCCGAAGGCGGCACGAAGGCATAACCGGCTGCCAGTCCCGCGAGCAGGGCGATGCCATAGTAGAGGGTCGACTTCTTGGTCTGCGATGCCACGCTAAACGCGAGCGGGATCAAAACGACCACGCCGGCCTCAAAGAACACCGTGGTGCCGATGACCAGGCCGGTGATGCCCAGCGCCCAGCTGGAGTGACCCTGGCCAAAGGTGTCAATGAAGGTCTGGGCGATCTTCTTGGCGCCACCGCTCTCCTCCAGGATCTGGCCGAACATCGATCCCAGGCCAATGAGCAGGGCGATGTTTTGCAACGTGGTACCCACGCCCTTGGTGACGGTGTCGGCCACCAGGTCGAGCGGCATACCGGCACCGATGCCGATCGCGAGCGCCGAAACCATCATCGACAGCACGGGATGCAGCTTGAACCTGATGATGAGCGCAAGCAGCAGCGCGATGCCCACGATGGCGGCAATGACGAGCCTGGTGGGGTCTGCCATAAACGTTGGGTCTGACATCTTTCCTCCAATTCATCAGACCTTTTGAATTCGATTAGAACTATAGCGTGTTTCTAAAAGGTCTGATGTTTCATTTTGAAATTTGTTCGAAATACATCTGATGTATTTGGCGAACGGTCGCATTTGCGCTGCGAACGGTATATCTGGGCCGCCCGATTCGGGTTCAACGGCCAATACCATGCCCTTGGTGCGCTAAAATAGCTCAGATGAATTTTGTAATGAGAGGTAGAGCTATGGCCCGCGCCGAATCGGGACTCCCCGAGCAGATTTCCGAGAAAATCATTCAATTGATTCTTGATGAGCACCTTGAGCAGGGCGACCGCCTGCCCAAGGAGGCCGTGCTCGTTGAGCGCCTGGGCGCCGGCAGAAGCACCGTACGCGAGGCCATGAAGCTACTGCAGTCGCGCAATATCGTGCGCATCAAGCAGGGTTCGGGCACATATGTGGCATCGAACCCCGGCGTTGCCGACGACCCGCTGGGCTTTACCTTTATCGGCGATAAGCAGCGCCTGGCGCGCGACCTGCTCGAGGTGCGTTTTATGATTGAGCCGCAGATGGCAAGCATGGCCGCCGAGCACGCGACCGAAGATCAGATTATGTGCATCCGCGAGCTCTGCGACGAGTCCCAGCGCCTGGCAGAAGCCGGCAAGGACTACTCCGCCGCCGACACCGCATTCCACAACGCCATTGCCGAGAGCTGCGGTAACCTCGTCGTTCCCCGCCTGATGGGCGTGCTCAAGGCATCCGTTCCCCTCTTTATCGACGTTACGGGCAAAAAGCTCGTCGAGGAGACCATCCGCACACACCGCGGCGTGGCCGACGCCATCGAGGCGCGCAACCCCACCGCCGCGCACGATGCGATGTATCTGCACCTGGTCTACAACCGCAACATGATCGCGGAAGGCGCACAGGCGAAAAGCGAGTAGAGGGCATCGCAACAACTAATTTCAACCGTTCACCTTTTAAAAGTGAACGTTCACCTATTTTTAGGAGAATAGGGGCGTTAATTCCTTAACTTCTCCTATACTGAGCTTGTATTAGAAGCAAGACTTATATAGATGAACGTTTCTTTTGAAAGGATCGCTATGTCTGATCTTATGGACAGCTTCCGCCTGGATGGCAAGGTCGCACTCGTAACCGGCGCCACCTATGGCATTGGCATGGCCATTGCCGAAGCACTCGGCGAGGCCGGCGCCATGATCGCCTTTAACGCTCGTCACGCTGACAAGGTCGCCGAGGCCGAGAAGCACTACCGCGAGCTGGGCTTTGAGGCTCACGGCTACGTGGCCGACGT
>CABQHZ010000051.1 GCA_902464175.1 uncultured Collinsella sp.
TGTGACCTCCCGGTTATCAGCCGGACGCTCTAACCAACTGAGCTACAGGTCCATCATGGTGGAGGTTAGGGGGATCGAACCCCTGACCTCAGGCTTGCAAAGCCCGCGCTCTCCCAGCTGAGCTAAACCCCCACGGAGACAGTAATAAACACCCCAGCGGCGACTCGGCTCTCGCTGGGGTGTTTATTGCGAAAGAAAGTGGTGGACCTGACAAGATTCGAACTTGTGACCTCCCGGTTATCAGCCGGACGCTCTAACCAACTGAGCTACAGGTCCATCGCGCAAGGGATATATTAGACGAGTCGTTACGCGCGCGTCAACAACTTTTTTGAAAATCTTTGAGGGGGTGTTCGCCCCGGCCGCACGGCGGCATGTGAAGTCGCCTGCTCGGACAGTCCTGCTCGCACGGAGAGCACATTAAGTGCTCTCCGGCTCGTGCGGAACTCGCGATCGACTTCGCATGCCGCCGGGCAGCCGGGGCCGACGTGGGGTTCAAAGATTTTCAAAAAAGCGGTCGGCGCGCAGTGCGCCGACCGCCGATATAAGGGGTCTGGTATTTTTTACCAGCCGGCTCCTCTTACTCGTCGAGGAGATCCTCTGGCATGTCGTTGCCGTCGCCTAGGTCGACTGGGGCCTCTTCGGCATCGGCTGCGGCCTCGGCACCTTCGCCTTCGGGCTTCTCCTTGGCGGCTGTCATGCGGGCCACGGCGCATACGCGGTCGTTATCGTCGACGGTCATCATCTTGACGCCCTGGGTGGCGCGGCCGGTCTGGCTGATCTCGTCGGTCTTGACGCGAATGACCGTCGCGCCCTCCGTCACGATGAACAGCTCGTGCTGCGGGCCCACCGTCTTCATGGCCGCGAGGTTACCCTTACGCTCGGTCATTTGGATGGTGTAGACGCCCTGGCCGCCGCGATTCTGCTCCGGGTAGTCCGCGACCGGCGTGCGCTTGCCGTAGCCGCGCTCGGTGATGACGAACAGATCGCCGTTGCCGTTAGTGACTTCCATGCCCAGAACGCTCACGCCGTCCTTCATACCGATACCGCGAACGCCGCTGGTATCGCGGCCGGTGGCGCGCACCTGCTCCTCGGAGAACATGATCGCCTTGCCCGCGGTGGTGGCCAGGATAATCTTGTCGCCCTCGCGCACGCGGCGCACGTTCAGCAGCGCGTCGTCGTCACGCAGGTTGATAGCGATCAGGCCGTCGCGACGGCTGCGGTCATATGCGCTCATCACGGTCTTCTTGACCATGCCGCTCTTGGTGGCAAACATCAGATACTCGTCGGCAGGGAACTCGCGGCAGCTGATGACGCTCGCGATCTTCTCGCCCTCCTCGAAGGGCAGCAGGTTGACGATCGCAGTACCGCGCGCCTGGCGCGTACCCACCGGCAGCTCGTGCACCTTCAGGCGATAGACCTTGCCCTTGCTCGAGAAGAACAGCACGTACTCGTGCGTGGACGCGATGAACATCTCGTCGATGACGTCGTCCTCTTTGAGGTTGACGCCCGAGACGCCCTTGCCGCCGCGCTTCTGGGCGCGGTAGGCGGCCACCGGGATGCGCTTGACATAGCCGGTGTGGGTGATGGTCACGACCATGTCCTCGTCGGCAATGAGGTCCTCGACGTCCAGGTCCTTCTCGACATGGCTGATCTCGGTGCGGCGCTTATCGCCGAACTTCTTGGAGATCTCGCGCATCTCTTCCTTAATGACGCCCAGGATCTTCTCCTCGTGCGCCAGCAGGTCCTCGTAGTAGGCGATGGCACGGCGCAGGCCGTCCAACTCTTCTTGGATCTTGTCGCGCTCCAGGCCGGTCAGGCGGCGCAGCTTCATCTCGAGGATGGCCGTGGTCTGCTCGGGCGTAAAGCCAAAGCGCTCGATCAGGCGGCTGCTGGCCTCGGAATCGGTCTGCGAGGAACGGATGATGCTGATGACCTCGTCGATATGGTCGAGAGCCATCAGGTAGCCCTCGAGGATATGCGCGCGGGCCTGGGCCTTCTTAAGGTCGAAGCGGGTGCGGCGGGTGACGACGTCGACCTGGTGGTCGATGTAGTGCTGCAGCATCTCGCGCAGGCTCAGGCATTTGGGAACGCCGTTGACGAGCGCCAGGTTGTTGGCGCCAAAGGTCGTCTGCAGCGAGGTGTACTTATACAGGTTGTTGAGCACGACCTGCGGAATGACGCCCTTCTTGAGCTCGATGACCAGACGGATGCCCTTCTGGTTGGACTCATCGCGCATGTCCGAGATGCCCTCGATGCGCTTGTCGTTGACGAGCTGGGCGATCTTCTCCTGCAGGGTGCCCTTGTTGACCATGTAGGGAATCTCGGTAAAGACCAGGCGGCTGCGGCCGGTCTTGGTGGACTCCACATGAGCCTTGGCGCGCACGGTGATGGAGCCGCGGCCGGTCTCGTAGCTCTGCTTAATGCCGGCGCTGCCCATGATGATGGCACCGGTGGGGAAGTCCGGACCGGGCATGATCTGCATGAGCTCGTCGACGGTGGCGTCGGGGTTGTCGATCAGGTAGCAGGTTGCCTCGATCGCCTCGGTGAGGTTATGCGGGGCGATATTGGTGGCCATGCCGACGGCGATGCCCTGGCTACCGTTGACCAGCAGGTTGGGGAAGCGCGCAGGCAGTGCCACGGGCTCGGCGAGCGATTCGTCGTAGTTGGGCTGCCAGTCGACGGTATCCTTCTGCAGGTCACGCAGCAGTTCCATGGCGGGCTTGGCCAGGCGGCTCTCGGTGTAACGCATGGCTGCCGCGCCGTCGCCGTCGATGTTGCCGAAGTTGCCGTGACCGTCGATGAGCGGCGTGCGCATGGAGAACCACTGCGCCAGGCGGACCATGGCCTCATAGACCGCGGAGTCGCCATGCGGGTGGTACTTACCGATAACTTCGCCGACCGTCCAGGCCGACTTCTTGTGCGGGCGGTTGGGGTAGATGCCGCTCTCGTTCATCGCGTACAGGATGCGGCGGTGCACCGGCTTTAAGCCGTCGCGCACGTCCGGCAGGGCGCGCGCCGTGATGACCGACATCGAATACTCGATAAATGACTGCTTCATCTCGCGGCCAAACTCCGAAATCTGGAGCTGGCCGCCGTTGATATCCTCGCCGGCCGAGGCGCCACGATCGACTTCGCCAAAGCTCTCCTCGAGCTCACCGTCGTCGTCCTCTTCCTCGTCATCATCGGCGTCGGGGTTATAGGCGTCAGGATCGCCGTCCTCGCCCTGCTCAGCGCGGGCAAGCAGGCGCTTCAGATCGTCGGGCATGCCGGCATCGCCGGCCTCGTCCATACCCTCGTTATTGTTGATATCGTCTGCCACGTTACCTCCTCTTAAGCGTCAAGGAATCTTGCGTCGTGGGCGTGTTTTTCAATATATTCGCGGCGATAGCCGACCTCGGAACCCATCAGCTCACGCACGGCGCGGTCTGCCACCACGGCATCCTCGATCGACACGCGCTGCAGGATGCGGGTCTTGGGATCCATCGTCGTCGAGGCAAGCTGCTTGGGGTCCATCTCGCCCAGGCCCTTGTAGCGCTGGACGGTATAGCCCTTGCGCTTCTTGGTGATCTTGCCGTCCTTGGCCTTGCCGTCCTCGTCGTTGTCGTCGGGGTTCAGGCCCAGACTCTGGATGGTGTCGCGCAGGATCTCGTCTTCGGGCTGGCGGCCGTTGGGATACACGTAGTGGATCTTGTTGCGCACCTTAATACCAAAGATAGGCGGGCAGGCAACATAGACGTAGCCGGCATCGATCAGCGGACGCATGTACTTGTAGAAGAACGTCAGCAGCAGGATGCGGATATGCGCACCGTCGACGTCTGCATCGGTCATGATGATGATCTTGTGGTAGCGCGCCTTGGTGATATCGAAGTCGCCGCCGTCGCCGGCACTCGTCGTGACACCGCAGCCGATCGCGGTAATCAGCGACTGGATGGTGTCGCTCGAGAACGCGCGATGGTCACCAACGCGTTCGACGTTCAGAATCTTGCCGCGCAGGGGCAGAATCGCCTGGATGTCTCGGCGACGGCCGTCCTTGGCCGAACCGCCTGCCGAGTCGCCCTCTACGATGAAGAGCTCGGTCAGCTCGGCATCGCGCACTGAGCAGTCAGCGAGCTTACCGGGCAGGGACGCCGTCTCGAGCAGGCTCTTGCGGCGGGTCGCCTCGCGCGCCTTGCGGGCGGCGTTGCGCGCCTTGCAGGCCTGTTGCGCCTTCTTGACGATCTCGCGGGCGGGCTTGGGATGCTCCTCCAAGTAATCGGCGAGGCCGTCGGTCACGATCTTGAGCGTGAGCGCGCGCATATAGGAGCTACCGAGCTTGGCCTTGGTCTGCCCCTCAAACTGCGGATCGGGCAGCTTGACCGAGATAACGGCCGAAAGGCCCTCGCGCACATCGTCGCCGGTCAGGTTGGCGTCTTTTTCCTTGAGCAGGTTCTGTTTGCGCGCGTAGTCGTTGATCACGCGGGTGAGCGCGGTGCGGAAGCCCTCAAGGTGCATGCCGCCCTCGGGAGTGTAGATGTCGTTGGCAAACGACATGACGTTCTCGCCGTAGCCGCTATTCCACTGCAGGGAAACCTCGACCTCGCCCATCTTGGCCACGGGAGCGTCCGGGTCCGATTTGCCCTCGATGTAGATGGGCTCCTTAAAGGCCTCGGGGACGTCCTTGCCCTCGTTGAGGAACTTGACGAAGTCGATGATGCCGCCCTCGTAGCAAAACTCCTCCACGTGGGGAGTCGCCTCGCGCTCGTCGGTCAGCACGATCTTGAGGTTCTTATTGAGGAACGCCGTCTCCTGCAGACGGTTGTGCAGCGTATCGAAATCGTAGATGCAGGTCTCGAAGATCTCGTCGTCGGGCCAGAAGGTGACGGTGGTGCCCGTCGAATCCGAGGTGCCCACGACCTCCATCTTCTTGACGGTCTTGCCGCGCGAGAACTCCATCTCGTAGGTGTTGCCATCGCGACGAACCTGAACGACCACGCGCTTGGACAGCGCGTTGACGACGGAGATGCCCACGCCGTGCAGGCCGCCCGAGACCTTATAGGCCGAGTTATCGAACTTACCGCCGGCGTGCAAGATCGTCATAACGACCTCGAGCGTCGGGATCTTTTTAACAGGGTGCTCGTCGACGGGGATGCCGCGCCCGTTGTCGACGACCGTGATGGAGTTGTCGGCGTGGACCGTCACCTGGATCTCGGTGCAGAAACCGGCCATGGCCTCGTCGACGGAGTTGTCAACGATCTCCCACACCAGGTGATGCAGACCGCTGGCGCTCGTCGAGCCGATATACATGCCCGGGCGCTTACGAACGGCCTCGAGACCTTCGAGAATCTTAATCTCGCCGCCATCGTAATCGTTTTCGTTTGCCACACGTCCTCCTTCAGTCAAGAAAATGTGTATAGCCTTATCAGTTTATCGTAAAAAAATACCCTCGGGAACGAGGGTATTTGGCTCTACAAGGCCACCAGATGCGATTTAAGGCTCTTTTTTGCTTTGCACGCCCTTGGCCCACTCGGCACTGGCTCTCATGGCATTCTCGAGGGCCTCGCGCAGTTTTTGGTCTTCGATGGGCGCCACCTGGCGCTCGATCTCGGTGCACTCGGCCTCACTTAGGTCGGCGTGCGGGGCCGGCGGGCGCTCGGTCGTCGCCGGGCGCAGGCGCTCCTTGGCGGCGGGCGGCGTGTGACCGGGCGCGGTGGTTTTGAACACCAGGCCGTCCACATGCGCACCGGCGCGCTCCATGCGCGCGCGGATGATCTCGCGCAACAACGTCATTTCCTGCGTCCACGAGGGCGAGTCGAGATACACCAGCAGCTCATTGGACTCGGGCAGGTAGCGCAGTCCCGTCACATGCCGCCCCTCGCGCGTGCCCGAGCACACCGCGTTCCATGCGCGATAGACCGTGCGCGACTCCTCGGCGGCCTCCATCTGCGCACGGCGCTCGGGGGTCGCAGCCGCCAGGATGCGCTGGCGCTCTGCGTTCAAAAACCCGCTGAAGGCGACTGTCTCGCTCTCGCGCTCGTAATTAGCACGTCTCACCCATGCTCACCACCTTGGCTCGATCAAGCAGGTCATCGGTAAAGTACCCCAGGTTGGTCGTAGTTATGACCGTCTGGATATCATCGCCAATCAGCCGCAGGAAAGCGCCGCGACGCTCGCCGTCGAGCTCGCTCATCACGTCGTCCAAAAGCAGCAGTGGGGCGGTGCCCAGGACATCGCGAGCCACGGCAACCTCGGCCACCTTCCAGGACAGCACCAGCGTGCGCTGCTGTCCTTGGCTGGCAAATGAACGGGCGGAGCGACCCGCCACGGTAAACTCAATCTCGTCGCGATGCGGTCCCACGAGTGTCACGCCGCGGCGCATCTCCTCGTCGGCGCGCTCGTCCAGGGCTGCCAGCATACGCTCATACGCCCAGCCCTTGAGTTCCTCTCGATCGTCGGTCTGCGGCAAATCCCCCAGCGTGGACGCATAGGACACATGGGCGGCCTCACCGGACGCAACCTGTCCGTAGGCATCGCGCACGTGACTCGCCAGGCGATCGAGCAGGGCAAGGCGATGCACCAGCAAAGCGGATCCAGCGCGGGCAATCGAATCGTTCCACGCGCCGAGCATCTCGCGGCAGCACCAGGTCTCCTTGAGCAAGGCGTTACGCTGGGTCACGCAGCGCCCATAGGTGCTCGCAAGATCGGCATAGCGTGCGCTCAGCTGCATGCCAAAGTCATCGAGGGCGGCTCGGCGCACACTGGCGCCTCGCTTAACCATGTCCAGATGGTCGGGGCAAAACAGCACGCTCGGCAGAACCCCGCGCACACCGGCGGCAGAGCATCTCTTGCCGTTGCGGCTAAACGAGCGCTTACCGTCCTCCGCGCTCAATCCCATATCAAGCACGCGGCCGTCACCCTCGAGCCTCAGCTCGATCTTGCACGAGCCCACGCCGTCATGGACGAGCTCGGCTGCGGTCGGATGCCTAAACGAGGCGCCGCTCGTCAGCAGCTGCAGCGCCTCTATGAGATTGGTCTTTCCCGCCGCGTTGGGTCCCGCAAGTATCGTCACGCCCTCGTCCAGGGCAAGGCGATAGCTATCGAAGCTGCGGTAGTGCGCGACGGAAAGATCGCGGGCGAACATGGTCATGGCGCAGCGCTAGATGCGGACCGGCATGACCAGGTACAGGTAGTTGATCTTGTCGTAGGACTTAAAGATGCCCGCCTGCGAGTAGCTCTTGAGCTCCAGCGTGATCTCCTTCTCCTTGGACAGGGCATTGAGGCAGCCGAAGATGTAGTGGTAGTTGAAGGCGATGGTACCCGACTCGCCCTCGGCCTCGACATCGATCGTCTCCTGCGCAAGGTCCTGGTCATTGGAAATGGAGGACAGGCCCATCTGCCCGTTCTCGACATCGATCTCGAACTTGACGGCGGGGTTGGCGCTCGCGATAACGGCCACGCGCTTGAGGGCGGCGTTAAAGGCGGCGACGTCGATCTTGACGCTCGTCACGCACGAATCGGGGATGAGCTGCTTGTAGTTGGGGTACACGCCCTCGATGCGACGCGACACGTAGGTGGTGTTGCCGGCCTCGAAGACGACCTGGGTGTCGGTAGCCCCGATCATGATGGTCGCCTGGCTGGCCATGATGTTCAGCGCGTCGTTAAAGGCGTCAGCCGGAACGTTGAGCTCAAAGGAGCCCTCGAGGGTCGAGGTCTCGACCTGCGTATCGCACACGGCCAAGCGAAAGGAATCGGTCGCTACCAGGCGTACGGTGTTGTTCTCGACCTTCATGTGCACGCCGCCCAGGATGGGGCGAGCCTTGTCGGTCGAGGTGACGCGCCACACGCGGCCGACCATTTCGGACAAGACATCGGTCGGCAGCTCCACGGCACTCTCGATGGCATAGGCCGGAAACTCGGGGAAGTCATTGGCATCGAGCGTGTTCAGGCGGAAAGAGCTCTTCTCGCAACCAATCAGCACCTGGCGCTCGGACAGCTCAAAGGTGACCGGGGCATCGGGGAGGGTCTTGGTGATATTGGAGAGCATCTTACAGGGAATAACCATCTCGCCCTCTTCTTCGACATGCGCCGCGATGCGATGACGGATCGAGATGGTGTAGTTAGAGGTCTGGAATTCCAAGATGCCGTCTTGGGCCTTAACGAGCACGCCCGACAGGATGGGGAGGGTGGATGCCGAAGCGACACCCTTCATAACGACGCCGATGGCTTGTGTAAGCGAGCTCTGGCTGACGGTGAACTTCATCTTTTAATACCTTTCTATAGATATAAATATCTTAATAATAGTAATAGCACTGACGAAACTGTTGATTACTCCCAAAGACGCAGGTCAGACCCAGAGAGAGAATCGACAGCAACCTGTGTGCAACAGGGGTGGTTTTCCACGTTCAAAACCTGCGCAAAACTTTTCATCATCGCGGGTTGGGTTTTAGACACCTTATGCCCGTGGTTTCGACAAGTTTTCAACAGGTGTCTCTATTTCCCTACGAGCGCAGTGTAATTTTATCGCGCAGCGACTTGAGGTCTTCGGTGACAGTGCGGTCTTCCTGGATCATCTTCTGGACCTTTTTGTAGCTCGTGCTGACGGTCGAGTGGTTGCGGTTGCCAAATTCGGCGCCCACCGCCGTGGTCGTCATCTCGCACATCTCGATGGCTAGGTAGATAGCGATATGGCGTGCTTTGGCGATATTGGCGTTGCGACGCGGGCCGATGAGCTCCTCGTGCGTCACGCCGTACTGCTCTTCGATGACGGACTGAACCGTCTGGACGTTGATCTTTTTGGCCGATGTGTCGAAGTACTGGCTGGCGATGGCGTCGATATCGTCAAAGGTGAGCTCCCCGCCCTCGCGCTCGCGGTCGCCCGCCTCGCCGGCGCAGCGCTCGCAGAAGCTCTCGAGTTCGCGGATGTTGGTGCCCGAGACCTCGGCCATGTGTTTAAAGTGCTCGTCGGTCAGGTGCCCGCCGTCGCCCCCATAGGCCGCCAGCAGCGAGTCGTCGCCTGCCTCGGGAGCGGCGACGATGGTGTTCTCGTAATAGCGCTGCAAGATCTTGTATTTCATCTCGTAGCTGGGCTCTGCGACCAAGCAGAGCATGCCGGCGTTGAAGCGGCTGGTCAGACGCTCGTCCATGCTCAGGTCCTTGGGGGCGCGGTCTGCCGCGATGACGACCTTCTTGTTGTTGCGGATGAACTCGTCCATGAGCTGAAAAAAGTAGTCCACGCTCGCGCGCTTGCCGATGATGTTTTGGATGTCATCGATGATGAGCACGTCCACGCCGTGGTATGCCTGCATGATAGGGGCGTTGCTCTTCTTTTGGCGGTCGAACTCGGTCATCAGGTCGTCCAGATATGCCTGGGAGTTGGCATACTTGACCTTGATCTCGGGCGACTTCTCGGCGAGCTCGTTTTTGATGGCAAGCAGCAGGTGCGTCTTGCCCAGGCCCGATTTGCCGTAGATGAACAGTGATGTGCACGTGCCACGCTCGTCCGCGAGGGCGGCAAACTTGAGTGCCGAGCGATAGGCATGGCTGTTCTCGGGGCCGTAGACAAAGTTCTCAAAGGTAAATTTTGAGTTCGCGGCGAGCGGGGCTCCATCCGCATTCTGCTCGGCCGGTACGGTCGGTGCCGGCATGGGTGAAGCGGGGGTCGCAGCTTGCGTGGACTTAGTCGGCGCTCCGCCCTTCATCTGGTTCATCATGCGACGAAAATCATCGGCCGAGAGCGTGTTCTTGATTGCAATGCCCGAATCCGCGCCCGCCGCTGCGTCGTGAGCGATAGGCATGTGCGTGACGGGTGCGTTCGTTGACGTCGCCGCCGCGGTCGGCAACGGTGCCATGGTTTCACGGGAAACATCGCCGTGCTGGTGCTCGATTGTCGGCACGTCGCCTGCGGAGGCCGGCACCGCCGGGGAGGCAGCGGGAGCCGCGGCGGGCGCCGTCGCAGCAGCGGATTCCGCCACGGCTCCTTGCGGTGCCACGATGTCGAGCGCAATCGGTGCAAAGGCGATTTCTTCCAGATAGGCCTCAATAGTCGGCTGATGCTTTTTGAGCTGCGCGATGGCAAAGCGCGAGGGGGCCTCGATCGTGAGCGTATCTTCGGTCAGGCTTATGGCGCGCGATTGCCCCAGCATGTTGATGAGGCGTGCATCTTGGCCGTCGCGCTGGCAAAAGGCGATGGCATCCCCCAGGATGATGCTTGCTTCCTCGTCCACTGTCTCTCCCGTTCTTTAGCTCTGAGCTCGCACGCGAGCGGCGCCGAGTTCGGTCAGATGGTATTTCTGGCCATGCTTGATGACCAAGCCGGCCTGCGCCAAGTCATTGAGCGTGCGTGACCAAGTGGGGGCCGAGTTTCCAAACGCCCTCGCCAGATCGGTAGCACCGCACGCTTGATTTTGCGCCAGATAGCCCAGCGCGGCGTTGCCGCGATCGCTTACGAACACGTCCGGTTGTGGCTGCGCATACTGATTTGCTGCATTAGGATACATCATTTGAGCTGCTGGTTGTTGAGAACTCTGCATCGGCGGCATTTGCTGTTGAAAACTTTGAGGCCACTGTTGGTAAGGCTGCGGAGTCATCTGCTGGGCCCAGGGGTTGTACTGCTGCTGCGGCATCTGCTGGTACGGCTGCTGATATCCCTGCTGGTACTGCTGCGGGAACTGCTGGCCATACCCCAGTGGCGGCATCTGCTGATATGGATATCCCTGTTGGTACGGCTGATAGCCCATTTGCTGGCCACCCGGTGCCCCCGTCGCCTGCTGCATTGCTGCTGCATCCTGATCCGCCAGCGGCATGGCCTCTGGCGCGTTTGGCGGCATCGACATCGATGCCGCCTGGGGCTCTTGTGTAGGAAGCATTCCGGGCTGCTGCATCTGTCCCACGGGGGGCTGCATCTGTTGCGTTGCCATGGGCTGCTGCGCAAAAGCTCCCGGCAGGGGATATGTGGGCTGCTCCGTCTCGGGCCGCACGGCAGCACCGCGTCCGCCGGCACGCTCTATTTCCTGCACGCGTTTAGGGTCCAGGCTTACCGTAACCACGGTGCCGTTGCCCATGTTGTCCTCGATGGACACGGCCCCGCCGGCGTTTTCCAAATACTCCTGCACCATGGGAAACCCTGCTCCGGTTCCACGGATATAGCGCTTCATCTTGCTGTTTGCGCTGGTAACGCCAAAGTCGAAAGCGCGCTCCTTGTCGTCGATGCCGGGTCCTTGATCAGCAAAGCGGATGGTGTCTCCGCCGTCCAGAATCGAGATGATGGGCTCGGCAAAGTGCGCGTGGATAAAGTTTTCGACAATCTCGCGGATGACCATGAGCGAGATATGGCCACCTTGTTCTTTCATGCACTGGTAGACGGTGTTGGTCGTCTCTTCCAAATACGTGCGGACATCTTGCGGATCAATGACGATCACACGCGGTGTCGACAGCATGTCGTCATAGACGGCGATGCGCGCGGCGTACATGACTTTTGGCGCCTGCGTGGTCGTCTGCTCGCCTTCCTCACGCTCTTCGCGCACGCCAGTGATGTGCTCGTTGTCAGGTGCCGGGTCTCCGGAATCGACCATGGTGTAAAAGTCGTCAGACATGCCGCTCGCAATCTTTCAAAAGGTTTCGAACAAATAGTAGCTCACCGTGCAATGTTTCTCATCTTTCGACAACTTTTCAAAACCTGTTGAAAACTTTGGAAAACGGACGAAAAGTTCTCAACATTGCCAACATGACCTGTTGAAAACTCGATGAAATATCGTGAAAAGTTGCCATGCACCGCTAAATCGAGCTCGGCTTATGGGGGAACCGTGTGAACTGCGCAACCTTTTACCTTTGATTTCTTGACATTTGAACATTGATTTCCCTACAATCTT
>CABQHZ010000052.1 GCA_902464175.1 uncultured Collinsella sp.
AGTCGGGCAGATCGGACAGCCAGCGGTTGACGTTGCCGACCATGCCGATGCCAAACGCCACGCCCGCAATCAGCAGAAAGCCCAAAAACGAGAGCAGAATTATGGGCAGGGCGTGCGTCTTTGAACGGCTGTGTCCCTGTCGTTGGCGAGGACCCATATATTGACCTCCAGGTATGTCGTGCCGGACGGTGGATGTGCCGTCGGGGCAGGATGGACATAAGTTATTACACGATAAACCAAACGGGGCGCGCGAGGCCTCGTGTATGCTGGAAGACGGCATTTTTCAGAGTGAATGCATACCTTGGTAAGGAGTTTGCCGATGGCGATTCGGGCGATGGGGCCGAGCGGACAATACGAGACTGGATTGGATGCTGCCGGTGCGGCGCTGCCCGAGTTGCTGGCGCCGGCGGGCGGACTCGACCAGATGCTTGCGGCCATCGCCGCGGGCGCCGATGCCATCTATGCGGGGTTGGGCGGCTTTAACGCCCGTGTGAGTGCACACGGTTTTACCGACGACGAGTTTGCGCGCGGCTGCGCCGTGGCGCATACCCATGGCGTGCGTGTGTACGTGACGCTCAACGTGTTCGTGTTTGACGATGAGTTGTCCGACGCGGTGGCGTTGGGAGCTCATGCACTGGAGCTGGGCGCCGATGCTCTGATTGTGGCCGATGCCGGGTTGGCCTGCGCGCTGCGCGCGGCGATTCCCGGGGTCGAGATTCACCTGTCCACGCAGGCGGGCGCTCATAGCGAGGGTGCCGTGCGACTTGCCGCCGATGAGCTGGGGGTCGAGCGCGTGACGACGGCACGCGAGCTGACGGTCGACGAGATTGCGGCGCTCTGTGCCACGGGCGTGCCCATCGAGGTATTCTGCCACGGTGCGATTTGCATCGGCTATTCGGGGGCGTGCGAGTTCTCGGCCCTGCGGCGTGGGCGCTCGGCGATGCGCGGCGACTGCACGCAGCCGTGCCGTCTGGCGTACGACCTGGTGGACGAGGCGGGACAGAGCGTTGTCGCCGTCGAGGGAGATCGCCTGCTGTGCCCGCGCGACTATCTGGGTATTGCACATCTGCCTGAGCTTGTAGATGCCGGCGTGGCGTCGCTCAAGATCGAGGGGCGCATGAAGAACCCCGATTACGTATTCAACGTGGTGCGGGTGTGGCGCCGGGCACTCGATATGCTGTGCGACGGCGCGTGGGACCCCGGTGCCGTGGAAGAGCTTGAGCGCGAGCTGGGAAGGTCGTTTAACCGTGGGTTTACCGATGCGTACCTGCGAGGGCGTTCGGGTGCCGAGCTGATGAGCTTTGAGCGTGCGATTAACCAGGGCGTGCGCGTGGGGCGCTTGGTCGCTGTGGGCCACGAAGAGGTGACCGTTGAGCTCGACTCCGCCGTGGCGGCGGGTGACACGCTCGAGATTCGGTTTTATCCGGGTGTCGACGCGCGTCTCGATGTGCCTAAGCGCTGGCCGCAGGTGCCCTGCCCGGTGGATGCCGCAGCGGGGAAGCGCGTCGTCGTGCATTGCAAGCGTAAGGTGGACACGGGCTGCGAGGTATACCTGATTCGCAGCGCCGGCGTGTTGGATCAGACGGCGGCGGTGTTGGAGCGCATGCGGGCCGAGGCGGATGCGATTGCGCCCGTTGCACGTGCCGTTGAGGCACTGCCCTTTGAGGACGTTGCGGTGGATGACGGTGCGTCGACGGAGTTGGTGGAGTGCGCGGTTCCCACTCGCATGGTTTTTGCTTGGCAGCTGATGGATGCCGACCCGCGCGGAGAACTCGATTTGTCCGACGCCGTTGTGGTGCTTGACGAGGTGTGCCGCACGGGTGACGCTGACCGGACCTGCTCACTGATGCAGCGTGCCGGGCGCGTCGTCTGCCGCAACCTAGGACAGGTGGTGATCGCTCGCGAGCTGGGCGTGACGTTTGACGTGGCGGCGCCGGTGTTCTGCGCGAATCGGGCCACGCTTACCTGGCTGCGCGGACTTGGTGCGGGGCGGGTGTACTTGCCGGCCGAGTTGCTCGGCAATGATGCGGAGCGTATTGCCGAACTGGCTGCTGAGCCCGGCGTCTTGGGTCCGGTCGACGCCGACCGTCCCGAGCTTATGGTGTGCGAGCACTGCCTGCTGACCGCCGAGGGCGTCTGCGCCACCGATGCGACGGGACAGGTCCGTTGCCGCGACTGCTTGCGTCGTCGGCAGGTGCGCTATCTGGTCGAGCGTGACGGTACACGTCTGCCAGTTGCCATTGACGCATGCGGCAGGACGAGGATTTTCCTGTCGTAGGTGCCGCGTCGCGTCAGTTTGTTATCATAAGAGAGTTTATGGACTTCCAGCACCGCCGTTTTCGGCGAGGGTGCTATAGCAAAAGGAGGATACCCAATGCTGTCTGTTGACGAGCAAATGCGTATCATCACCTCGGGCGCCGCGCAGATCGTTCCCGAGGCCGACCTTCGCAAGAAGCTTGAGAAGGGCGAGCCCCTCAACATCAAGCTCGGCGTCGACCCCACCAGCCCCGACCTGCACCTGGGCCACGCCGTGCCCCTGCGCAAGATGCGTCAGTTCCAGGACCTGGGCCACAACGTCACCCTCATCATCGGCAACGGCACCGCGCTGATCGGCGACCCCTCGGGCAAGAACTCCACGCGTCCGCAGCTTTCGCAGGAGCAGATCGAGGCCAACGCCGAGACCTACGTGAGCCAGGCCATGAAGATTCTGGACCCCGAGAAGACCACCATCGTGCACAACGGCGACTGGATCCTTTCGATGGACCTGGCCGGCCTGCTGCAGGTGTGCTCCAAGTTCACCGTCGCTCGCATCCTTGAGCGCGACGACTTTACCAAGCGCTACCAGTCCCAGACGCCGATTGCCCTGCACGAGTTTCTGTACCCCGTGATGCAGGCCTTCGACTCCGTTCAGATCAAGGCTGACGTCGAGATGGGCGGCACCGACCAGCTCTTCAACCTGCTCGCCGGCCGCGAGCTCATGGAGAAGATGGGCATGGAGCCGCAGATTGCGCTCACCATGCCGCTGCTCGAGGGCACCGACGGCGTGCGCAAGATGTCCAAGTCCTATGGCAACTACATCGGCCTGACCGACGCTCCCAAGGATATGTTCGGCAAGACCATGTCCATCCCCGACGAGATGATCGGCAAGTACTATCGTCTGGCCAGCTCGCTCGCCCCGGCCGAGGTCGACAAGATCGACGCCGCCCTGGCCGACGGTTCTGCCGACCCCTACGAGCTCAAGCGCGCTCTGGGCCGCGACCTGTGCGATACCTACCACGGCGCCGGCGCCGGCGACGAGGCCCAGGCCGAGTTCGACCGTGTGTTCAAGGAGGGCCAGCTTGCCGACTTCCCCGAGAAGCACGTTGAGCTGACCGTCAACGACGAGGGCCAGATTTACCTCGCCGGCCTGCTCAAGGACTTGGGCCTTTCGGCCAGCGCCGGTCAGGCCCGCCGCGACATCGACGGCGGCGGCGTCAAGATCAACGGCAAGGCTGTGGCTCCCAAGAGCTACAACATCGATCCGAGCGCCCTCAAGCTGGGCGACACCCTCTCCGTGGGCAAGCGCAAGGGCTTCAAGCTGGTCTAACGAGCGAGTTGACCTCACAAGTGCAACAAGGCCGCAGCCGGAACGATTCCGGCTGCGGCCTTTTAAGTTGAGCGTGGAAAATCTCTCGCTGGTCGGCACTTGGGGACGTTCCTTTTGTGCCGGCATCTAGGGACGCTCCTTGTCATTGGCGCAAAGCAACCTGCTCCCATTGCGCTAAGCGGCGTGTGCCGTTAAGCGGAGAGGCGTATTGTTGACCCATCGTTTGGGCATACAATGGCTATGAGCATGCTGCGGTGAAGGCTTGTCCGCTCCGCAGCTTTTTTCTACGGTTAAAGGAGTATGTATGTCCGTTGAGGTCATGAGGACTGTGATCGAGGCCGCCGAGGGCCGCGTGCCCGTCGACACGCTGTTTGCCAATGCGCAGATTGTCGACGTGTACGGTCAGCGCGTGGCGCCCGGTAGCGTTGCCGTCAAGGACGGTGTGATCGTCGGCGTGCTCTACGACGGTCGCGACGATGCCGCCGGTACCTATGAGGCTGCCGAGGTTATCGACTGCCAGGGTCGCTATCTCGCCCCCGGCTTTATCGACGGACATCTGCACATTGAGTCCTCGAACATCCGGCCCGCCGAGTATGCGCGCATGGCGGCGACGCGCGGTACCACCACTGCCATTGCCGACAGCCACGAGATCGCCAACGTGGCGGGCCTGGACGGCCTGCACTTTATGATCGAGGACGGTCGCCGCGCGCCCATTTCCATCAAGTACATGATGCCCTCGTGCGTGCCCGCGCTGCCCGATGAGCAAGCGGGCGCTGTGATTACCGCCGCTGACATGCAGGCGTTTTTTGCCGAGCATCCGGGCGACGTCTTTGGTCTGGGCGAAATGATGAACCTGCCGGGCGTCTTTATGGCCGACCCCGAGACCTGTGCTCGCATCGATGCTGCCAACCAGACGCCATCCAAGCAGGTTGACGGCCACGCGCCACTCGTTGCCGGTAAGGACCTCAACGCCTATGCCGCAGCGGGCATTATCGCCGACCACGAGTCGACGATTCCCGAGGAGGCGCTCGACAAGCTATCCCGCGGCATGTATGTGATGCTGCGTGAGGGCACGTGCAGCCACGACCTGGCCAACCTGTCTCCGATGCTGTTGGAGAATCCTTCCCGTGCCCGCCGCTGCTGCTTTGCGACCGACGACCGCGCTCCCTCCGATGCGCTTTCGACCGGTATGATCGACAATGCCTGCCGCGTGGCTATCAAGGCTGGTATTGACCCCGTGGTCGCCATCTCCATGGCGTCCCTTTCCACGGCTGAGGCATTTGGCCTGGACCACGGCTGCCGCGACCCGCACGAGCTCCGTGGCGCGATCGCCCCGGGCAAGCGCGCCGACCTGCTGGTGCTCAATGACCTGACGTTTGCTACGGCTCCGCATCGAGTATATGCCGCCGGTGCTCTGGTGGCGCAGGACGGCACTTTTGTGGGCGAGGTCGCACCCGAGATGGCCGAGGTTGCGGCCCTTGCCGATGAGCTGCGCGCCTCCGTTAAGCTGCCGAAGCTTTCGCTCGACGTATTCAACTATGCCTTTAAGCCGGGCGAGGCCGTGATTGACGTGGTGCCGGGTAAGGCCATCACGGGCATGGCTCGCCCCGAGAGCGCCGAGGGCCTGCGCCGCATTATGCTGATCGAGCGCCACGGCCGCGGCGTGTCACTGCAGGCCGAGGGCGCCGACGGTGATGGTCCTGCGGGCCTGGGTCTCGTTGGCAAGCACATTGGTCGCGGCTGGGTGCGCGGCTTTACCATCACGGGCGGTGCCATCGCCTCGACGATTGGCCACGATTCGCACAACGTGTGCGTGGTGGGCGACAACGCGGCCGACATGATGGCTGCCGTCGAGGCTGTTGGCCAGGGCGGCCACGTGCTGGTACGCGATGGTGAGGTCGTAGCGCGCATCCCGCTGGCGCTCGGTGGCCTGATGAGCGAGGGCACGGCCGAGGATGTCGCCGCGCAGCACGACGACTTTATGGTCAAGGCGCGCGCCATGGGCATCGAGCCGCCGCTCGACCCCATCATGGGCATCATCTTCCTGCCCCTGCCGGTGATCCCGACGCTCCGCATCCGCCCCGAGGGCATGTTCGACGTCACCACCTTCACCTACGCCGACTAGTCATCGGGGACGTTCTTAAACGACTAGTCGTTGGGGACACTCTTTGGCGTGTCGCCTGACGCTGCGATTGTGGGACCTCTGGCATGTGTGAGCTATTTGCCAGGTCCTTGTAACGTTTACGCCCGCGGAGTCTTATTTGAGCTCCCTTTGGGTACGGTGTTTTCAGATATACATCTGTTTTCACTAAGCCCGAAGGGAGCTTTTCTATGTTTAAACTGATTGCATCCGATATGGACGGCACACTGCTTGACGAAAACGGCCAGGTGCCTCCCGAGACCTACGAACTGATTCTGGCGCTACACGAGCATGGCGTGCATTTCGCCGCATCGTCAGGTCGTCGCTACGATCGCCTGTGCGAGTTCTTTGCGCCCGTTCGCGACAAGATGGACTTTGTCGCCGCTAACGGCGCCCAAGTCTACGCCGACGGTAAGATGGTAGACCGTGAGGTGTATTCCCACCTGGCGATTCGAAGGCTCGCCCAAGCCGTCAGGACGTTTCCCAATCTGCATCTTGCGCTCTTTGACCGAACCAAGTCCTTCCTGCTCGATGACGAGTGCAAGTTCGTGCGTGAGGTCGATAAGGACCTTCCCAATGCCGAGCGTATTTGGGAGCTGCCCGATCCCAGCGTAAATATCATCAAAGCGAGTATCTTTTGCGACGACAGTGCGGTTATGGACAGTGCGTACGTGCTACAGCGCGAACTTGGTCAGCTCTTTACTTTTGCGCCTTCGGGCAACGCGTGGATCGATGCCATGCAGCCTGGTGTGTCGAAGGCCTCGGGTATCGCGCAGCTCGCGGAGCATTACGGCATTGGTCGCGACGAGGTCATGGCGTTTGGCGACTCGATGAACGACTACGAGATCATTCGCTTTGTCGGCACGGGCTGCGCGATGGAAAACGCGCGCCCCGCGCTTAAGGCGGTGGCCGATCGCGTGGTGGGTTGTAACCGCGACCACGCCGTCCAGCAGGAGCTCCGTCGCGTGCTGGAGAGTCTCTCCTAATCCGGCAGATGGGGACGTTCCTTTTCTGCCGACAGTGGGGGACAGTCCTTGCAGCTTTTTGCGAAGAGTGTCCCCGGTGACTAGTCGTTTAAGAACGTCCCCAATGACTGACCAATGACTAGGCGAGGGCGGCCATGATGGTGCGGGCGACGCCGTCGTGGTCGTTGTCGTATTTAGTGATGGCGTCGGCGGCCTCGCAGTCTTCGGACTCGGCGTTGATCATGGCCATGCCGTGGCCCGCTGCCTGCAGCATGGGGATGTCGTTGATGTTGTCGCCGAACGCCCAGGCGTCGGCGAGACGCTCGCCCAGGTGCTCGCATAGCCACGTGAGGGCCGTCCCCTTGGTGGCGCCTTCGCCCATGACCTCGATATTCATGGCGTAAGAACGTGTGACCTCAATTCCTCCGAGCGTGTCGAGCGCCGTCGCGATGGCGTCGCGATCGGCGGGGTCGTGCCAGTACATGGCGATGCGTTCGAGCGTCTCGACCTCGTCGATTTTGCTGTCGATATCCATGTCGATCGGTGTTCGTGTGCGCTTGAGCGAAGCCGCGATGTGGGGGTCGCCGCCGCAGAATTCGTCCAGGCGCGTGTAGAGCGAGCGGGGGAGGAAGCACTGCCCGTCCGCGAAGATATCGAAGGTGACGTCATGGCCGGCGGCAATGCTATGGACGCGGTGGGCGATGGCGCGGTCGAGCGGTCGGCTCAAAATGCGCCTAGCACGTGAGGTATCGGTGGGCGTACCGTCGTCGAGCTGCCAGACGCTGGCACCGTTGGCACAGACCGCGTAGTGTACGGCGGGGTGGGCGAGGATGGGCTCAAAGATGCCCGACAGCGGGCGCCCCGTGCAGGGCACAAACTCAACACCGCGGCGCGCAAGCTCGTCGAGCATCGCCCAGGTGGCGTCGCTCATCTGCTTGTCACTCGTCAACAGCGTTCCATCCATATCGGAAAAAACAATCATTCGATGCAGCCCTTTCTGCTGGCATAAAAAGCGTGGCCGAGGGCGGTGATGCCCTGGCCACGCTCGGGTTCTATAACGGTCCGCGTCCTAGCGGTCGGCGAGCGGCTTGTACTCCAGCGGCTCGATCACCGGACGGTATGCCGGGCGGATGATGCGGTGCGCGCAGAAGAGCTCTTCCATGCGGTGTGCCGACCAGCCGGCCATGCGGGCGACGGCGAATAACGGCGTAAAAAGCGTCTCGGGCACGCCGAGCATCTTGTAGATAAAGCCCGTGTACAGGTCGATGTTGGCGCAGATGGGCTTGGTCATGCCGTGGTCGCGCATGACCTGGGGTGCCAGGCGCTCGATGCGCTCGATGAGTGCGAACTCTTCGCCCAAGTCCTTCTTGGCTGCCAGCGAGCGCGCGTAACGGCGGCAGACCTCGGCGCGCGGGTCGCTCAGCGTGTAGACGGCGTGGCCCATGCCGTAGATGAGACCCGTGCCGTCGAAGGCCTGCTTGTCGAGGATCTTGCCCAGGTAGGCTGCGACCTCGTCCTCGTCCTCCCAGTTGGAGACATGCGCGCGGATGTCCTCGTGCATGGACACGACCTTGGCATTGGCACCGCCGTGGCGCGGGCCCTTGAGCGAGCCGATGGCCGCGGCATAAGCGGAATACGGGTCGGTGGCCGAAGACGACAGCACGCGGCAAGCGAAGGTGGAGTTGTTGCCGCCGCCGTGCTCGGCATGCAGCATGAGCATAACGTCGAGCAGCATCGCCTCATCGCGGGTGAACGCCATGCCGCCGCGCAGGACCTGTAGGATGGTCTCGGCGGTGGAGAGACCGGGCGTGGGGTGCGGCACGTGAACCTCGGAGCCGCGAAGCTTGGCGACCGAGGCCATGTGTGCGAAGGCGGCGATGCGCGGGAGACGTGCGAGCATGGAAATGGCGACGTCGATTTCGTGCTCGGGCGTGATCACGTCGGGCTCGGCATCGAAGGCGTAGAGCAGCAGTACGGCGCGCTGGAGCACGTTCATGATGCTCGACGACACCGTGGTCATAGGGAACTCTTTAACGTACTCGTCGCTCAGATGTCTAAAGGCGCCCAGGCGCTCGCAAAAGCCGTCGAGCTCTTCCTTGTTAGGGAGCGAACCCGTGATAAGCAGATAGGCGACTTCCTCGTAGCCGTAGCGATTCTCGGCCTGGGCATTGTTGACCAGATCCTCGATGCTGTAGCCGCGAAGCGTGAGCTTGCCCTGATCGGGCACGACCTTTCCGTCGACCTTGTTGTAGCCGTGCACATCCGAGATACGAGTGAGGCCCGCGACCACGCCCGAGCCGTCGGCATTGCGCAGGCCGCGCTTGACATTGTGCTCGACAAACAGGCCCTCTTCATAAGGGTCGGTCGGAAGGCCGTGGTAGAGGCTTTCGCTCTCAGACGAAATCTGACGGCTCGCCTCGTAATCCAGAACCAGGCGGCTCAGGTGATCGTCGAAGCGGTAGTAGATTTTCTTGGCGTCGTAGGCCATGCGCGCTCCTCTCCGGTCCGCTTTGGGGCCGCGCGCTTGGACGATATGACGTCAAGCTGCCCCGAGCGGCTTGTTCGCTACAGGCGGTACATAAAGTTAAAGACGTCCTCGCGCTGGATGGACACGTTGACGCCCGAAAGCTCGCCGGCCTCGGCCAGCGCCTTCTGCAGCTCGGCGAAGTCGAGCTTGGACTCGGCGGTGTCGGCCAGCATGGTCATGGTGAAGATGTCCTCGATAATGGACTGCGTGATGTCGCGGATGTCGACGTTGGCCTCGCCTAGGACACGGGTGACGCCGGCGACGATGCCGGGGCGGTTCTTGCCAAGGACGGTGATGACGATACGGGAGGACGAGATCTCGGCCATGGGAAACCCTTTCGCGTGATTGCGGCGCGCGCGGGGCGCTCCGCTACGGTACAGTGTTCATCATTGTACCTGTCTGGCGCAAAAAAAGGCGCGCTCGCTGCGGCGTTACATGCCTGCAACATGAGCGTAAGGGGGAAGGCCGCACGGGGAAGAGCCGTCTGGCGCGTGTCCGGCTCGTGTTGGGTTGATTTCCGATCTCAGCCGAACACATTGAGCGGACAGGCCGTTCCCGCAGTCAGCCGAACGCCTCCGACGGCTGATTCCGAACTGGAAGCGGAGGGCATCCCCGCCCTTCGGTAGGGGATACCGCTCCGCGGCGCATGCCGCGGGCGGCGCCCCTATCGGACCACCGTGACCTCAGTTGGGATGGGCCCAGCACTGCCGCGTACTCGGTGAGCTAGAGCCAACTGTTCGTCTTCACGTCGCGTATGGCGATATTTCGGTCGTCCGGCTCGGTGATGCCGTAGCCGAACGCCTGGAGCGTCTCGATGGACTCCTGGATCCTCTGCTGGAACATGGGACCCGGATCGACCCTCGGCCCGAGGTGCCCGCGCCAAAGGCACGGCGTGGCGCGCAGCATGTTATGGATTTTGGAGATGGGCTCGATGTCGGCGTAGACGTTGAGCGTCGCCATGGCGTCCTTGTGGCCGAGGATCGATTGGAGCGCCTTGATATCGCCGCCTTGGCGGATCCACTGCGTTGCGAACGTGTGGCGAAGGCCGTGGAACGTGATCAGCTCGTCGTTGGTGCCCATGAGGCCGTTGGTCTCCGAGAACGTCTTGAACGCCCTGCGGATATAGCTTGTCGTCGCGAAGGTCGCGCCCGGCTCCGACAGGATGTAGCAGTCCCCGATCTCGACCGCCCCGGTAAGGCCGCGCAAGCGCAGCTTTCCGCAGTCGATCTCGTGGGTCTCCTTCAGGAAGGGGAGTAGGCCGACCGGGTCGATGGGGATACCCCTGGCGTCATGGGTCTTGGTGTCCTTGATGAACGAACCCATTCCCTTCGCGTACGCCACCGAGTGTCTGATCGAGATCAGGCCCGTCTCGAAATCCACATCGCACCACCGAAGGCCGCAGACCTCGCCGATTCGCATCCCCGTGTGCAGGGCGAGTACGACCGCCCTCTAATCCTCGGCGGACCAATCGAGTCCGAACTCCTTTCGGGCATCCTCTTCGCTCATGACTTCGAGAAGGTCTCCGGGTTGGCAACGAAGGGCGAGGCATAGCTGCTCGAGTGTGTTGAAGCGAATGCCGCGAATATGCCCTTTTTTAATACGGGACAGGTTCACGGGCGTGGTTCCAATCCTTTCGGCAAGTTCGTTCGAGGAAATCTTTCGCTCGGCCATGATCTTGTCGAGGCGAACAATTACGGGCATGGCGTTTCCTTACGCAATCTCGTCGGAGTCGAGGTACAGCTCTCGGGCGTACAAGAAGAGCTGGGAAAGCATGAACAGGACGATGCCGAGAACCAGAGAGGTCCAATCGAATGATGAAGCGATCTCTTGGGCGCCGACGGCCCCCTCGCCGCCAAACATCGAAACGGAGGTTTTGAGTGAGCCGGCGTAGAGGCTGGTGGCAGCTTGAACAACGAAGAGAATGCCGAGCACCTTCAAGCATGTCGCAGACCCTTTCTTGAAGGGGTCTCCGCTCTTGATCGTCCACACGAGAACGGCGCTGAGGATGGTCGTAGCGATACCGATGACGGCAGGGACCAATGTCGAGATCGCAAGGGCTGGATACGCGGGGGAGTCTGCAATTACAGGGTTGTCGAGCACTTCGATTGCTGGCTTTAAGGAGAACGCCACTTGTGCGATGGCGGTGGCGCAAAGGGTCGCAGAGGCTATCGCACATGCGATGCGGAAGGAATGAAGCCGGGGAGTGCGATTGTCGGAACTCATAATAAC
>CABQHZ010000053.1 GCA_902464175.1 uncultured Collinsella sp.
GCCTCCTCGGTAATGAGGTCCAGGCGATAGTCGCCATTTTCCATCGGGCTCACCATGGCAACGTGACGCGCCATGTTGGAACCGTAAACGCACGCGATCCACGAGCCCGAGGTGATCTGTGCCCGATCCTCGACCGGCACCGAAAAGCCCGCGATAACGTCCTCGCAGCTCGAATAGCCCGCAAGTTGCAGCGTAAACATCACGGTGCTCCCGGTTCCGCCCTTGTCGAGCTTTCCGATTTCGTCCTCACCGAGCCATTCGGTTGCGCCATCCTTGCTGATATTGCAGACGCTGAGTACGCGGCCTGCCTCGTTCTCGTACATCTCGAGCGCATCTTGCCAGGTATAGCCCTGTTGCGACGCAAATTCCTGCAACTGCCAGCCCTTAAGCTCGAGCAATGCCGCGATGCCGATGTTGCGGTGCGCATCCCAGCAGTCATCCGACCACGTATCAAACGCATCCGTCGAGCCGCCGTCCGCATCCGAGCTGCCGCCCGCATCACCGGAATCGTCCGATGACGAGCCCGCGTCCATCTTGTCCTTTACCGGGCGGTCGTCGTTAAAACCCGTCGTATCCTGTGCCTGCTGTCCACCGCACCCCGCAAGCGTCAGCAGCGCCGTTCCCGCCGCCACGACAAACGCCGTGCGCGAAATAACCGTCTCCCTCATCGTTGTTCCTTTCCCGTTCTTTATCACGGTGCCGAGAAACACGCCCGGCATCGATTCAGACATAGCCCGCTCGCGCTATTGACGAGGCAGTTCCGTCCAGCCAAAACCGGGCTCAAAGCCATCGCGCGTGCCGATCACATCGCCCGAGCCGTTCACCCAAGCTTGGTCCGCCATCACCGAAACCTCGACATCGGTGCCGTCGGGCCTGGTGTAATGATTGACTCCGCGAATGGCATCGGAATACGAGGCCGCGCCCGTTCCCACACCTGCGCTGGAGAAATTGGCCGCACTGGCGGCCATGTTCGCGGCGTGTTGACGATCGCTGCGGTCGAACCATGCCTGTTGGTAACTGTCGAACGCCGCTTGCTGCGAAGCATGCATCTGCTGCCAAGCTGCAAACTGCTGTTGCTGCTGGGCGATATTCATCTGCGTGCGTTGCCGCTGCTCAAGCACCATCTGCTGCTTTTGAGCGGACGCTTCGCGCGCAATCTCCGGGTTGAGCCGCAGGGTCGATGCCATTGAGGCGAGCGCCGTAGAGGCCGCCTCGTCCAGACGGCCCTCTGGCGCAACCAGACAGAAGCTGTCCCTGATACGCCACTGCAACAGGTCGGCGGCGCCCAGCTTAAACGGCGCCTCGTCTGGGCAAACGCCCTGATCCGAGGCCCGCTCTTGCGCGACGCCCTGCCCCGCCGCCGCAGCCGCCTGGCGCTCGCGCAGGCGCTTGCCCAGAACGCCGCCGATGAGCCCGCTCGAAAGGCCCGCGCCCAGCAGCGCCTCGGCCCCGGCGGCAATACCTTTACCCATAGAGCCCGCGATTCCGCCAATCGAGGCCACATAGCCCTCGACTTTGGCAGCCACCGCAAGCTCGGTGGGCACTGGGGCGCCCGCAAGCCGATATCTACGCATGCGGCACTCATAGATCACATCGCTCGGCTCCATCGTAAAGCCCTGAATCGCAAAGTCATTTGCCGCCTCGCGCTTGACGCGGGCACGTTCATGTTCGATATCGCCTGCCGCACTCGACGGATAGGGCTGCTCGGCCACAACCTCCGCCCGCGCACCCAGCTGTGCCGCGCAGGCCTGGGCCAACTCGTCGCAAGCTGCCTCCACGTGCATAAACGCTTTGCGCTCGGTTTGCGTGGGAATGCGCTTGGCAACGGCGCCCGCATCCACGTAGCAGAGCTCGGAGCGGTACACAATCCGCTCGCCCGCGGGGCCCGCCGCCGTCACGCCAACCGAAATCGGGCAGTCGAAGCTACCGCTACGCTCAAGATGCGCTTCTTCGATACGCCAACCCCGCGGCAACGCCACCTGCGCGAGCGCCTGGCCTCCAGAAGCATCGCATGCGGTATGGAGCTCAAGTTCGCCGGCGCGAGGAGTGTCCGCCGAGGCTGTGCTGCCAGACGGTGACGCGGCCTCGACACTCCGCTTTGGCGCTTCTGCCGGCACGGCCACGCTCGGCTCGCAACCTTCACCCGCGCCATCATCATCAGCCGCATCATCCACAGACCCCGTGGCATCCGGGCCGCATGCAACGCCCTCAAGCCGAACACCGCACCCCGGGCAAAACCGCACCGGCACGCCGGCGACCCGAGGCAGTTGCGCCCCGCATGCCGGGCAGAATCTCAAGTCACTCATCCCGTACATCCCTCATTTCATTGGCTGTTCTTGATGGCGGCAAGCTGTCGCCACAGTTCCTCGGCACCATCGAGGCGATATGCCGTCTTGTCGAGCACGATATTCTTGCCCTCGAGCTCCACCGATCGCTCCGAGCCGTCCGCATAGACAAAAACGAGCGTGCAACCGGCGTCGCTCATCCGCTCATCCACCTCATCTCCCACGATGCAGCCGTCGAGCGCGGCAAAGGTCGATGCGACCAGCTCGGCATCGTCGGTCTCATAGACCGTCCGTGCCTCTCCGTCCTCGATAAGCTTGACCGCCACCAGAGCGGCGGCACAATCATTGAGCGATGCTTGTGCGGCAGTCTTTCCCTGAGCGCCATGGGCACCGGCGCCGTAAGCTCGCATGAGTGTCACTGCCGCGGCAACAACAACCACGGCGATAAGCGCGCCCGCAATTTTATTAGACGCGCAACCCCGAGACGCCATAGACGCACTCCTTCCGTTCTACTTCGCTCAACATCACATTCATATGCCTTTGAGCGCCAAAACGGCAGGTGACAAATGTCTCATATTCACATTTTCGCAGGTAAAAACCACCACAAAGGTGCCTGTCCCCTTTGTGGTGGTTGGCTAGTCTTGGGGCGTCCAGGACCAGAAGAAGTTGATGAGGGCCACGCGCGAGGCGGCACCGGTCTTTTTGTTGATCGAGGCGATGTGGCGGTAGAGCGTAGAACGCGAGAGGAAGAGCGCCGCCGCCACGTCCTGCACGCTGTCGTCCGAAACGACCAACGCCTCCAGCACATCGCGCTCGCGCTTCGTAAGCCCAAAGGCGGCTACGAAGCCGTCGAGTCGATCGTCAAACGAAAGCTCCGGCGTCTCCAGGGGCACCGCGTCGGTCTGATCGGGCACACGGCTCTTGCCAAGATCGTCGGTGGCAAACGCCAGGCCTCTGTGATCCGCTTCGTCCTCAACGCCTTGTCCAAACTGTCCCAGCAGCGAGATCGCAATGCCGACAAACAGCACGAGTACGACACCCACCGCCATCAGCACGTTTTGACTCGAGATGATCGCCACCGCCGGAGCCGTCACAAGCATTGAGCAAATGTTGTTGATGACGCGGCCCATGCACGGCCACAAATACGACCAGCGCGCATACATCGAAATCGCGGCGAACTTTGCGGTGAAGAACACCACGAAAAAGCCCGTGCCCAGGTAAAAGATAATCGTGGCGGCGAGCGCATTACCGCCGTTGCCATCGGTGATAAGCACGAAGAACGAGAGCGTGGACAGCATGGCGGCGCACGTTATGATGATATTCATATACGAGCGTCCTCGCAGGTCATACAGGACGCCGGCGGCAAGCGCGCTCACGACCAGCAGCAAGCGCAGCCAGTCGCCCAAATCGATGGCGCCGGCGGCATGCGAGGTCGTAAGACCGGCGTTGAGAGCCGCGAATACGCCGGTAAGACAGGCGGTCGCCACCGTCAAGCGCACTACGGCACCTTGGAAGGCCGCCTTTGCCTCGGGATTATCGCGCCACTTGGCGCCATGCTCCGACGCATCGACCGATAGCTCGGCAATCTCGACTTCGAACTCGGGCGCAGACTCATCACGCAATTTAGCTCGGCGGGTACCGTGAAGCAGCCCAACCAGCGCAATCGCACAGGCGACCAGAACAAACTGTTGAGGAATGCCCGCAGGCATCACCATATGGTTGAGCACCTGTACCAAAATGCCCGCAGCATAAGAAACCGCCACGGCACGTGCCAGACAAGGCGTCTGCGCAAAACGCCGCGCCAGATTGGCATGGGCGGTCGATCCGCAGTAGCCCAGAGCGCAGCACGCCACCAGACCGCCCGCAATCACGACCTGAAACTGCGCCGCCATAATCAGCAGAAGCAATGCCGACACCAGCAGCACGCCCGTCATATCGCTCGTTGCATCGATTGCCTGGGGACGGCGATAGTACAGAAGAGGACGCACAAAATAGCCAATCACGCTCGCGCCGACGACGATGCTCTCGTAGATAACAACCTCGTTCGATGGCACGAACTCGGCCATGCGCGCATCAAAGAAATACTCGCACGCCAAAAACGTGAAGAAGAACAGCGCTAGGCACAGAATCTCCCGCATGCCCCGGCGCAAATATGCGGTTGTGTCTCCCAGGTCCCTCATGGTAACCCCCACCCGCTTTGTTGTCCGGAACACCATTTTAATAAAGAACCAATCTCAATATCGAAGCCAAGTTCGAAATGTTGCAAATTCGACCCCAGCCGTCCGCATGACGCCGCGATTTTGAGCCGCATGACCCAGAAGGGGCGCGCGCGGCTTGCAGCTCGACAAGGAGTGCCCTCCAACTGCCACTCATTTAAGCACTCATTTAAGTACGTCCCCAATGAGTAAACAAAGAGTGCGACGGAATGGCTCCCCTTGGCAGCTTAAAGCCGTCATGCAGGAACCATTCCGTCGCAGCCTAATGAAAGGGACTGGGTTGTAAATGTTGGAGAAGAGCCGTTAGCGCCCGGGGGCCAGGATCACCAGCGCGTCGTGCTCAAAGGGATGCTGCGCCACGCGCACGGTGCCGTCACCGTTGTCACGGACGGGCAGCTTTGCGATGCGCTTGTCCTCCATGTCGAGGACCGTCGCCGTCCAGCCACGCGCGCCGTCGAGCTTAAACTTGAGCGCCGTGGTACGCGGCAGGTACGCGACGATGCGATCGCCAACGCGCGCCACACGGATGGACTCGCGCGCGTCGTCGAGGAGCTCCTGCGCCGGAACCACGGCAAGTGCATCGTCGGCAGCCGTAGCGCCCAGGGCGGCAAGCACGTGCTCGATCGCGCCAAAGTCCCACACACCCGCAAACTGCAGGCACTCTTGCCAGCGGAAGGGCATGTCAAAACCCTCGCCCAGGACCGAGCCCTGGCTGCGCGATGTCTGCCAGTTCCACACGCCGTGTGCGCCATAGGTCACGCCGGCGCTAGCACCGGCAAGAATCGACGACCATACGCTCGCGCGGCAATCCTGCGCGGTAAAACGCCAGTAGACGTTGCGCGACGCACCCATCTGCTCGTAGCAAGGCTCGGAGTTGACCATCGGCTTTTTGGGATAGTTGGCGATAAAGTCCTGCGGCAGACGCCATGCCTCGGGCTGGCCCTCGTAGTTGTGGCCGGGCTGGAACATATAAAAGTCCAGACGGTCCAGATACTGCGCCGGAATGGTGCGGTTACCGCGGTTGATATGCATGGTGCGCAGTGCCTCGGGCGCGCGCTTGACGACCTCGTCGAGGGCGTCCTCGTAATAGGCGATCGCCTCGTCGCCGGCAAAGTCGGTATCGCCCGTCACCACGTAGACGGGGTCGAACTCGCCCAGGTTCTCGACGACGCGGGCAACGTGGGCGCGAACCTCCTCACGCGGCATAACCTCGGCGCCGCAACGCTCGGCGATCTTGGCGCCCCAGGTACCGGGCACGTAATTGCACCACATGAGCACGAGCGCCGGACGAATGCCGTGCTCGACGGCAGCACGGCACATGGCGGCGGCACGATCCCAGTACGCCTGGTTGGGACGGGACCAATCAAAGTGCACGCCGTCCTCGCTGGCATAGGGCCAAATGCCCAGGTCGGGGCAGCAGCGATCCCACTGCGGCAGCGTGTTGATCTGCAGTGCGTTCATGCCCTGCTCGGCACGGCGGGTCAGGTAGTAATCCCAGTCGTTCTCGGCGATGCTCGTAAATGCGCTCCAGCACGTATCGGCAAACCAGAAGAACGGTTTGCCCTCGCACAAAAAGCCATCCTGGCGACCGTTGACGGTCAGCTTTCCCAAACTCATCTGCATGTCCTTTCGTTTGATAAAGGATTTGCGAACCGCCGAGGGCTTTCGCGGTAACCCCGCGCGAAAGCCCCCGCCGCTTGGCAAACCATCGCGGGCGAATCCCGTCCGCCCCATCAGTCTACCTTGCAAGAAGGGCCCCGCCGGGCTTACGCCTGACGGGGCCCTGTCGTGTAGGTGAGGTCTTATGCGACCGAATGGCTTGGCCTTAGGCCTCCATCTCGGCGAGCTCCTCCTTGGAGAAGCCGGAGACAAAGACGACGGCAGCGGCGATGACAAAGGAGATTGCCATACCGACGATAGCCCAGACGGTGTTCATCTGGCCACCCTGCAGGTAGTTGGTGAAGACCAGGAAGTTGGAGGCACCGCCTGCGAGGTAGTAGGTAACCCCCATGAGGCCGGAGAACACAGCGCCGATAGCACCGCCGATGAACATGCCAAACATGGTGCGACGGAAGCGCATGAGGATGCCGAAGAGCGCGGGCTCGGTGACGCCGCCGGCGATGGCGGAGATGACGTAACCGATGGCGAGAGACTTCTCGTCGGGGTTCTTCATCTTGAGGAAGGCACCGAAGGCGCAGCCCCAGACAGCGGCCATAGCGCAGTTGGTGGAAACGAAGACAAAGGGATCGTAACCGGCAGCGATGATCTGAACCTGGGCGAGCAGGATGACGGGCATGTGCATGCCGCAGACCACGAAGAGCTGCCAGAAGGCGCCGAGGACGGCCATGACGATCAGAATACCGATGCCGCCAAGATCAGCAAGGCCGAAGAGCGCGTTAGCGATCAGCGTACCGATCTCGTTGCCGATGGGGGCGAGGACGATGAAGGCGATGGGGATGGTAACGATCATGGTGCAAAACGGCGTGAAGACCGTGGAGAGCACGTCGGGCATGACCTTCTTAAAGAACTTCTCGACGAAGTAGAGGACAGGCACCGAAAGGATGATCGGCAGGACGGACTGCTGATAGTTGGCAGCAGCGATCTGGATGCCGTAGACGGAGATGATGCCGCCACCCTCCTGCGTGGCAGCCGTCACAACGGACGGAGCCATGAGGGCGCCACCGAGCAGCATGCCGAGCACGGGGCTGGCGCCGAGCTTCTTAGCCGCGGCATAACCCAGGTAGATGGGGATAAAGGTGAACGTGGCCTCGTACAGCGTGGTGTAGAGGAACGTATAGGTCGGGTCGTCGGCCGAGAGCACACCGAGCATGGTGGGGCCGAGGACGGCCGCGATGGTACGGAACAGACCGCCGGCCATGAGCAGCGGGATGAGCTGGGTCATGGAGCCGGACAGATAGTCGAGGATGATGTTCGGCAGGTTCTTGAGCTCGAACTTCTCCTTGGGAGCATCGAGGTTCTCGTTGACGGCCTCACCCTGCTTGACGCCGGAGATGGCGACGAACTCGGCGAGCACCTTGGGCACGTTCTGGCCGATGATGACCTGGAGCTGGCTGCCGGCGAACTGGCAACCCAGAACACCCTTGACCTTCTTGATCTTCTCCACGTCAACCTTGTTGTTATCCTTGAGCGTCAGACGCAGGCGCGTCATGCAGTTGGTGGCGACGGTGACATTCTCCGCACCGCCCACGAGCTCGAGGACATCGGTGGCAATCTGCTTGTTATCTACTGCCATGGGACCCCTCCCCATATCTTCGTGTGCCAGCCCCCTTGGGCGTAGGCACGCCTTTGGCCCGGCGACTATAACCCCTTACGGTTGTCGGACCCTTGGATACGCTGTCGTAAACAAAGTGTTTACTGAACGTTTACGGGCTTTAGTTTACACGGAGCGCCTCATTTGTGGCAATTTTACCGTGCAGAGTCCGGCGAACGGTAGGAAATCGGGGGTGAACGTATTTGAATGGCGGAAGATGGTCTCTTTGACTGTCTATTGATATATGGCTCTTTACGTGGGCTTTTATTTTGATTAACACCTCTATGACCTGTTAACTCATCAACAGAAGCCCTGCTAGAAGCTAATAAACATATGTTTAGTAGTTCATGGCGTGTTCAATTTTGCCGTTTACCGAGTTCATCTGGTTATTCTTCAATTCTAGATTACACTAAACATGTTTAGATTGTATTGCCGCTTTTGTTTCCCACTAGCGGCGCAAGGGAGGCAGCTCATGGAACTCAAATTGTGTACCTACGCAACCGTCACCACCTTGGGCGACTTTGGCCCCTGGATCAGCAAGGTCGTACTCGACCTGCCCTGCACCGTGCGCGCCAACGACATCGACACGAACACCTTCCATATATATGTAGAGCGTCACGAGCGCTCGGGCGAGGTTCTGATGCGCAAGGAGCGCGGCGCCGACCATGCCGCGCCCTCCGTGGGTTACATCGACATTCTCGCCGCATATCCGTGCGACGAGAACGGACGTAAGCTCGCCGTGGGCACCCATGTGGCACTCGAGGTCGCCGAGCAGCGCCTGACCAAAAAGATCGAAGGCGGCGTCATGGGCTCGCGCATGCTCGATGACCAGCTGCACATCACGCAGCTCGCGGCTCTTCCCGGCAATGACGGCGACGATCCCACCTGCGGCCTGGTCTTCGACACCTGCCGTGGCGATATCTGCCCCGCGCTCAAAGGCTGGAGCAACGCCACGCAAAAGACCGCCGTCGACGGTATCGCGCTCGAATATGGCTTCTTTGAGCCCAGCTTTAAGGCCGAGGACTCGGCATGCTTCAACCCCTTTGCGCCCGAGGCCACGGCCGTGCCCCAAAAGGCACCGCTCGTGGTGTATCTGCACGGCGCCGGCGAGGGCAAGGGCGCCACGCAGGGCGAAGGCGCCACGCGCGCCTATATCGGCAACCGCGTGACGGCCATCAGCCAGGCGCAGATCCAGCGCTACTTTGGCGGCTTTGCCTGGGTGCTCGTGCCGCAGTCGCCCACGTTTTGGATGGACAACGGCGTCGAGCAGCTTGGTCACTCCAACCAGAGCATCTACTCCCCCGTGCTCAAGGCACTTATCGATGAGTTTGTCGCCGAGCATGCCGGCCGCATCGACACCGACCGCATCGTGGTCGCCGGTCTTTCCAACGGCGGCTTTATGACCCTGCGCCTGTGCGCCGACTACCCCGATTTCTTCGCCGCGGGCCTTCCCTGCTGCGCCCCGTGGTACAACGCCACGGACGAGGACGTGGCCGCGCTCGCCAAGACGCCGCTGTGGTTTACGCACTCCAAGGGCGACGAGCTTGTGTCACCGCAACAGACCGTGCTGCCGCTCACGGCGCGCCTGCGCGATGCCGGCGCCAACGTGCATCTCACCTACTTTAACCATGTCGAGGACCTGACCGGCGTGTATCGCGAGGCCGACGGCTCGGCCAAGAAGACGTTCAACCATGGCGTGTGGATCCACCAATTCAACGACCTGTGTTATCAAGACTTCGACGGGGGCAACGTACTCATCGACGGCGAGCCGGTGGGCTGCTGGGAGTGGTCGGCCAGGGTCGATAAGTAATCCATCCCATCGCGGTGCCGAGGGCTTACCTCTGAAAATGTCCTCGGGCATGCGGCCCGGTTGCACTACGCGCTTCGCGCTGTGCAACCGGGCCGCCCCCTGCGGAATATTTTCAGAGGTAAGCCCTCGGCCCCGCTGCGTTGACGTTGCTGTAGACCCTGGACGAGCGCTTCCGGCGGGCCGCCGGGTTGACGGCGATGAGGGCGGGGGTCCCGTCTTGCCTTGCGCGTAACTGGCTGAGATTTATTTGGTTGGAGCTTTTTTATGACTCGCGATTTAACTCGGGTGATTGTTACTACTGATATGGAAGTCGATGATATGAACTCGCTCGTTCATTTGGCTCTGTATCTTAACTTGCTTGATGTTCAGGCTGTGGTGTATACGGCTTCGCAGTATCACTTTCTTGGGGATGGGGTCCACACGCTTGGTGAGGTGAATCCGCATTGGCGGACTAAAGGGCGTCGCTCTTATGAGTGGGATGTTGTGCCTCATGAGCCTGATCCGCTGGCTGGGGAGCTTCTTGAGTATCGGCCGTTTCCTGAGCATTGGATTGAGAGCCTTTGGAGCAATGAGTATGCCCAGGCTTGGCCGCAGCTGCAGGCGAATGCCGCTGCCGCCGGTGAGCCGCCGTTTCCCACGCCTGCTCAGATGATTGAGCGTACGTTTGTAGGCAATGTTGCCTTTGAAGGTGATGTGCGTGAGGAGACTGACGGTTCTCGCGTGATTGCTCAGGCTATTTTGGATGATGATCCGCGCACGCTTTGGCTGCTCAGTTGGGGCGGCATGAACACCATCGTCCGTTCTTTCATGAGCATTGCTGAGCGATATCGCGATACGCCTGAATGGCCTTCTGTGCAGCAGCGGGTCTATCAGAAGGTGCGCGTTATGGGCGTTGCCGATGGCGTGGGGCAGGACAACTCGTGGCTCGACCATGGACGTGAGCTCTTTCCCGAGCTCATCTTTTGGCGCGTGCCCTATATGTATGGCGGCTATGTCGACGCCAAGATGGCTCAGCCCGATACGCTGCCGTTGTTTCAGGCTCCTTGGCCCAAGCAGAATCTCACGCAGGGCAACGGACCCCTCATGGCACGCTATATGCTCTATGGCGATGGTAAGGTCTACGAAAACGAGCCCGAGCGCTTTCAGTTTGGCAAGCATGCCCGTCTGGATTGGGGGCTGGACGGCATGCCCGCGGTTCAGTTTGAACGCGGCGATTTTATGGCCGAAGGCGACAGCATGACCTATATTCCGCTGCTTCCGTTTGGCCTGCGCGGTATCGACGACCGCGACTTCGATACGCTGCTGGGCCGCATGTTTTTTGATGGGCATCCCGATGCGAACGCGCCCGCCGGTTTTGCCTCCATCGGCACGCCCGCAGACGACAATCTCAATCCCTATCTGCGTGCCTATCAGGAAGACTTTGCCGCCCGCGCGCAATGGTGTGCCCATGATCCGGCAGTCTGCTCGCATCCGGCACATGTTGTCGAGGTCACGGCCGACCGCAGCGCCACAGCCGGCGAGCGCGTCAACCTTACAGCGACCATCGTCGACCCCGACGGCAAGGGCTTCGATGCACATTGGGATGTGGCCGTAGACCCATCGAGCTATGCAGGCGTCCAGGATCTGTCGATGTGGCAAGAATGCACGGTAGACACCGCTTTTATCGTGCCCGCCGACGCGCGGCCCGGCGACCGCCTTGTGCTCACCCTTACCGTGCAGACGCGCGCCGAGCGCCCCTGCAGCCGCTACGCCCAGGTCGCCCTGACCGTGGCATAGCAAGGACAGCGCCAATATTCAACAAAGAGCGTCCCCAGGTAACAAACGAGCGAGGATTTTTGGAC